>DATGDO010000066.1:0-1904 GCA_035310805.1 Solirubrobacterales bacterium | reverse complement strand
AGCCGCCGGGACGCTTGGGGTCCTTGAGCCCGGCCCGGGTACGACGGATCGCGCGGCTGAGTGCCTTGACGGCCTCCTCCTGCCCGATGACGCGCTTGTGCAGCTCGTCCTCCATCTTGAGCAGCCGGGTCGACTCCTCCTCGGACAGCTTCACGATCGGGATGCCGGTCGCCACGGCGAGGACCTCGGCGATGAGCTCCTCGTCGACCTCGGCGACGACGTCCATGTCGCCGGCCTTCCACTGCTTCTCGCGCTCGCTCTTGGCGAGGATCAGCTTCTTCTCCTCGTCACGCAGCGACGCAGCAGCCTCGAAGTCCTGGCTGTCGATCGCGCCCTCCTTGCGGCGGCGCACGTCGGCGATCCTGTCGTCGAACTCGCGCAGGTCCGGCGGCGCGGTCATCCGGCGGATCCGCAGCCGGGAGCCGGCCTCGTCGATGAGGTCGATCGCCTTGTCCGGCAGGAACCGGTCGGAGACGTAGCGGTCGGCCAGCGTCGCGGCCGCGACCAGCGCCTCGTCGGTGATCGTCACGCGGTGGTGCGCCTCGTAGCGGTCGCGCAGACCCTTGAGGATCTCGATCGTGTGGGCGATCGAGGGCTCCTGGACCTGGATCGGCTGGAACCGGCGCTCGAGCGCGGCGTCCTTCTCGAGGTGCTTGCGGTACTCGTCGAGCGTCGTCGCGCCGATCGTCTGGAGCTCACCACGGGCCAGCATCGGCTTGAGGATCGACGCGGCGTCGATCGCGCCCTCGGCGGCGCCCGCGCCCACGAGCGTGTGCAGCTCGTCGATGAACAAGATGATGTCGCCGCGGGTCTTGATCTCCTTGAGCACCTTCTTCAGGCGCTCCTCGAAGTCACCGCGGTAGCGGGAGCCGGCGACCAGGGAGCCGAGGTCGAGGCTGTAGATCTGCTTGTCCTTCAGCGTCTCGGGCACGTCACCGCGCACGATCGACTGGGCGAGGCCCTCGACGCAGGCGGTCTTGCCGACGCCGGGCTCGCCGATGAGGACAGGGTTGTTCTTGGTACGGCGCGAGAGCACCTGCATCACGCGCTCGATCTCCTTCTCGCGCCCGATGACCGGGTCGAGCTTTCCTTCGCGCGCGGCCTGCGTGTAGTTGCGGCCGAACTGGTCGAGCACCAGCGACGACGAAGGGGTCCCCTCCGGGGCGGTGCCGGCCGTGGCCGTCTCCTTCCCCTGGAAGCCCGAGAGGAGCTGGATCACCTGCTGGCGAACCCGGTTCAGGTCGGCGCCGAGCTTGACGAGCACCTGGGCGGCGACGCCCTCACCCTCACGGATCAGGCCGAGGAGGATGTGCTCGGTGCCGATGTAGTTGTGGCCGAGCTGCAGCGCCTCGCGAAGCGACAGCTCGAGGACCTTCTTGGCCCGCGGGGTGAAGGGGATGTGGCCGCTCGGGGCCTGCTGGCCCTGGCCGATGATCTCCTCGACCTGCGCGCGCACCGCCTCCAGCGAGATGCCGAGGCTCTCGAGCGCCTTGGCAGCGACGCCCTCACCCTCATGGATGAGGCCGAGGAGGATGTGCTCCGTGCCGATGTAGTTGTGGCTGAGCATCCGGGCCTCTTCCTGGGCCAGGACGACCACCCGACGTGCTCGGTCTGTAAACCGCTCGAACATTGCTCTCATCGCTCCTTGCGTGCTCACCGCCGACGGTGCGACGGGGCTTCTCCCGAGCACTCTAGCCATGCCCGGATGAAGAATGTCTGGACCCGACACCGTGCAGGGTCGGCTGACCGCCGGCCCTCTGCCGGGCTCTGACAAGGACAACTCCCCGTCCAGCGTATGTGTTCCCCGCAGGGGTCTGTCCACGCTTCGCTGTGAGCGAACGGCGTTGTCTAGTTGCAGCCGCCGTCGGGGCCGGTCGGCGGAGCGTTCGCTCCGCAGTCGGCTC
>DATGDO010000065.1:0-5223 GCA_035310805.1 Solirubrobacterales bacterium | reverse complement strand
CGCGACTGAGCCAGCGATACTTGCCACGTGTTCCCGCTCAACCTGCCGAACGCGCTCACCCTGATCCGGATCCTGCTCGTCCCGGTGGTGGTCGTCGCGCTGCTGGACGAGACGCCCAACGGCGATGCGATTGCGGCCGGTGTCTTTGCGCTCGCGGCGCTCACGGACACGCTCGACGGCTACATCGCCCGCCACCGGAACGCGGTCACCACCTTCGGCAAGCTGATGGACCCGATCGCGGACAAGCTGCTGGTCGCCGCCTCCCTGATCGCCCTCGTCTCCCTCGACCGGCTGGCCGCCTGGATCGCGATGGTGATCATCGCGCGGGAGTTCGCCGTCACCGGGCTGCGGATGGTGGCAGCCCAGCAGGGGGTCGTGATCCAGGCGAGCTGGCTCGGCAAGGCGAAGACGCTCCTTCAGGTGGCGGCGATCATCTGCCTGATCGCGATCGACCCGGCGCCGCTCGGGGTGAATCTGCTGGTCTACGCCGCGGTCGCCGCCACGGTGATCAGCGGGATCGACTACTTCTTCGGTTTCCGGAAGATGGTCGCTTCGCGGTCGGCGAAGCCGACGACCTAGGCAGCGGGCGCCTCGAGCCACTCCCGCATCGTCGTGTGGTGGCGGGAGTGCCGGCCGCTCTCGAGCTCCTCGCTGATCTCGGAGAGCAGCCCGTACCGCTCCGCGACGACGTTGTGGCGGTGGATCGTCTCCATGTTCTCCTGGCGGGCGTGGACGAAGGCGCCGTCCCGCAGCTCGGGGAACGCCTCGGTCACCTGGCGGATCATCTCGCGGACGCAGTCCTCGACGAAGCGGGGGTTGGCGTGCGCCTTCTCGACGACGGCGCGCTCGTCCGCCCTCTTCATCAGCTCGTAGATCTCGCTGGACATCGAGCTCTCCACGATCCGCAGGAGCCGGCGGGCGTCGATGTCGACGCCGGCGTCCTCGGTGCAGCCGACGTGGAGCGTTCCGATGCCGCGCTGGTTGTGCGTGGCGAGTGGGACGGCCTCGACGATGCGCTCGATCTCGTCGGAGGTGAAGCCCTCCTCGACCAGCCGCTCCCGGGCGCCCTCCTCCACCAGCCCCTGGGCGCAGGGGCAGGCGGTCATCCCCTGGGCCTCGACGCCGACCAGGGTCCGGGTGCCACGATCGGAGGAGACGGCGGTGCCGAAGAGCGTGTAGAGCTCCTGCGTCGGGAGCCCGGAGATCGGCGCCGGGACCGTCTCCGGGTAGCGGGCGGCGATCCTGACCTCGGCCCGGATGCCGCCCTGTCGCGCGCGCACCTGCTCGGCGATCTGGGCCGCGAGCCCCTCCGCTCGCAGCGCCTCCCCCAGGACGACGGTGTCGATGGCCTCGTTGACGACCTCCTCGAAGCGCGACATGTGGACGCCGGCCTGCTCGGGGTTGAGATCGACGAAGCAGTCGAGGTCGGCGTGGTAGAGCGACGCCTCCCCGTCACCGGGTGCTCCTCGCTCCGCTCGGAGCACCCTCGCATCATCGGAAGCTCCGTCCTGGGAGGCGCCGACCCGGATGATCTTCTCGACGCCGACGACCCCGACGCGCGAGAGGCTGACCCTGGTGGTGGGAGCGGCGGCCTGCGCGTCGCGGCTCGGCGCGGACACGGTCTCGATCGAATCGGTCATCGATCCAAGTATGCCGGGCCGTCATGCCTGGTCGGAAACAGCCCGAATAGTGGGTCAAATTTCCGAGCCGGCCGTCCGTATACTCCCGACCGCTTTGGGCTCGGTTCTCTCAAGGGGAGGGGCCCCGGGCAGTCCGGGAAGCACCGGGAGGAGGAGAGAAGGAGTTGGCGTCGATTCGCCAGGCCGCCCCGGCCGTTGAGAGCCCCTTCGGGGAGAGCGAGGAGCTGCGTGGGCTGGTTGCGGAGGGGACCGAGCGGGGCTATCTGACCTTCGAGGAGATCGCCTCCACCCTCGAGGAGGTGGAGCTCACCAAGGAGCAGGTCTCCGAGCTGCACGGCTATCTGGTCGAGCAGGGCGTGGACGTGATCGCCGCCGACGGCGTCACAGATGCGAGGGTGCTTCAAGCGGAGCGAGAAGCAACCCGTGATGGGGAGCAGAGCAAGGGCGACGGCGAGGAATCGTCCAACGGGCAGCGCAGGAAGCAGGAGCTCGACCTCACGGTCGAGCCCAGCCTCGACTCTCTGCGTCTCTATCTGCGCTCGATCGGGTCCGTCGATCTGCTCACCGCCGACCAGGAGGTCGAGCTGGCGAGGCGGATCGAGCGGGGGGACATGGGGGCGAAGCGCCACATGGTGGAGGCGAACCTCCGCCTGGTGGTCTCGATCGCCAAGTCCTACCTCGGCCGCGGGCTGAGCTTCCTCGATCTGATCCAGGAGGGATCCCTGGGCCTGATCCGCGCCGTCGAGAAGTTCGACTACCGGCGGGGCTACAAGTTCTCGACCTATGCCACCTGGTGGATTCGCCAGGCGGTGACGCGCGCGCTCGCGGACAAGTCGAGGACGATCCGAATCCCGGTCCACATGGTCGAGAAGCTGAACCGGGTGGTCCACGTCGAGCGCAACCTGGTCCAGCGGCTGGGCCGGGAGCCCGAGCCGCACGAGATCGCGGTCGAGCTGGGCTGGACGGCGCGCGACGTCCGCGAGGTGCTCCGGGTCAGCCAGATGCCGGTCTCGCTGGAGAAGCCGGTGGGTGACGAGGACGACTCGGAGCTTGGTGACTTCGTCGCCGACGAGAACGTCGAGTCGCCCTTCGAGCTGGCCTCGGACAACCTCCAGCGCGAGGACGTGCGGCGTGCCCTCGCCGCCCTGCCGCGGCGCGACCGAGAGGTGCTCGAGCTGCGCTACGGGCTCGACGGCCGGCAGCCGATGACCCTCGAGGAGGTCGGCGACGCGTTCGGGGTGACGCGGGAGCGGATTCGCCAGATCGAGAACAACTCGCTGAAGCGGCTCAAGGCCCTTCCCGAGGCGCAGTGCCTTCGGGGCCTAGGCTGAGCGGCATCGCGGCGATTGAGATCTCGGGGCTGCGCGTCAGGCGCGGCAACAAGGTGGTGCTCCCGGACCTCTCCTTGACGGTCGAGCCCGGATCGGTCACCGCGCTGCTCGGCCCGAGCGGTTGCGGGAAGACGACGCTGATGCGCTCGATCGTGGGGGTGCAGATCGTCGAGGAGGGCGAGGTGCGCGTGCTGGGCGAGCCGGCGGGGTCGAGGTCGCTGCGCTCGCGGGTGGCATATGTGACCCAGGCGCCCTCCGTGTACTCGGATCTGACCGTGCGGGAGAACCTGCGGTTCTTCGCGCGAGTGCTGGACGCGCCGCGAGCGCGAATCGGCGGGGCGATCGAGATGGTCAGCCTCGGGGATGTGGAGAACAGGGTGGTGCGGGACCAATCCGGCGGGCAGCGGGCCCGGGTCTCGCTGGCGACGGCGCTGCTCGGGGATCCGGATGTGCTGATCCTCGACGAGCCCACGGTCGGACTCGATCCGGTTCTGCGCCGCGACCTGTGGGGGAGGTTCTACTCGCTCGCGGATCAGGGGAAGACGCTGCTGGTCTCGAGCCATGTCATGGACGAGGCCGTCAACTGCCACAGCCTGGCGCTGATGCGGGAGGGGCGGTTCCTCGCGATCGCGCCGCCGCAGGAGATCTTGAAGCGGACCGGCGCGGACGACCTCACCGACGCGTTCCTGCGGCTGATCCGCGAGGAGGGAGGATGAGCCCGCGCTGCACACTCGCGGTGGCTGGGCGGGTGCTCGAGCAGCTGCGCCGAGACCCGCGGACGATCGCGCTGGTCCTGGTGGTCCCCTGCGTCCTGATGACGCTGATCAAGTACATGTTCGAGAACCAGCCGGGGACATTCGAGCGGATTGGGCCGCCGATGCTCGGCCTCTTCCCGCTGATCATGATGTTCCTGATCACCTCCATCACGATGCTTCGCGAGCGGACCACCGGGACGCTCGAGCGGCTGATGACGATGCCGCTCTCGAAGCTGGACCTGCTGGTCGGGTACGGGATCGCCTTCGCGCTGCTCGCCGCCCTGCAGGCGGCGGTGACGACGACCTTCGCCTACGCCCTGCTGGATCTGACGACGGTCGGCTCCGGGTTCTGGGTGGCGATGCTGGCGATCGCGAACGCCGTGCTCGGTATGTCGCTGGGCCTCTTCCTGAGCGCCTTCGCTCGCACGGAGTTCCAGGCCGTGCAGTTCATGCCGGCCTTCATCTTTCCTCAGATCCTGCTCTGCGGGCTGCTGGTGCCGCGCAGCGAGATGGCGGACTGGCTCGACACCCTCGCCGGGGCGCTGCCCTTCACCTACGCCTACGACGGGCTCGCCCGAGTGTCGGCCGGTGAGTCCTTCCAGGGCCGGCTCGTCCTCGACGTCGCGGTGGTGGTCGGCGCGACGCTGCTCTCCCTGGCGTTCGGGGCGGCGACCCTGCGACGGCGCACCGCGTAGTTGGGGCGGAGCGGCAAGCGCCCTTCGCGGGCCAGCGCCGCGGGTTTGAGGAATGGGCGGGGCGGTAATGCAGCGGGCGCGAAGGGCGCTGGCTCGGTCAGCCCGGACCCCGGCAGCTTTCACCGCTCGACCGGTTCCTGCCTGGGTGAGAAGACCAACCCCCTGGTCGATCGGGGGAGAGGCGTCCGGTCCCACCGGCTCCGGCGCCCGTTCGCTACTCCCGTCTTTCTTTGGGAAGCGCCAACTGCCCAAGATGACGCTCCGCATACTCCTCGATGCGTGTTATCACCACCCGGCCTCTTCCCTCGGCCTCGACCCGAAACCGATCGCCGACCTCCAGCTCAGCCGACTCGAACGGGCCAAGCGGAATGGTGAGTTGATGATTGGCGGAGAGCCGAGTGCGCCCTATCGGGTGGCGCTCCTCACCTGAAAGCAAGTCGCCACCCGAAGGTGGCGGGAGATGGGGGGGGTGGGAATCGAACCCACTCAGCAACTTAGGCACCGATTTTACAGACCGGCCCGGCTCTCCTACTCCGGCGCCCCCCCTCGCAGCAGGGAGTTTAGAGCCGCCCGGGTTCGTGTGATCGATCGGCGCCGTCTGTCCGACCTGGAACTCGGAGTACTTCGCGCCACCCAGACAGATCCCTCGTCTGCCCTCAATCTCCTCCGAAGGGATGAACCAGCGGCGTCCATCCCCGACCAGCGCGAAGAGGAAGTCAACGCGGGCGGGGTCGAAGGTCCTCACCAGACCAGTCCAGCTTTGATTTCCACCCGAAGTTGCGAGCTGGAGAGTGAAGTGACC
>DATGDO010000064.1:0-6442 GCA_035310805.1 Solirubrobacterales bacterium | reverse complement strand
GGGGGTTGCCGCGCTCGCGGACGATGGTCTTCACCCCGATGCCGGCCTCGTCGCGGCGGTGGCCGTTGCCGTTCCCGTCGCCGTTGCCGTTCTGACGGCCGTCGCCGTTCCGATTCGGCCCGGGGAGCTCGTCGAGCTTCGCCGGCGCCCGTTGCCCGGACGCTCTGGGCGGCGTCCCGGCCGTCGGCGGGCCGATCTCGAGCAGCCTGTCGAGCAGCGCGAATGCCTCGTCGCTTCCACGGGCGAAGCAGACTCGGGCCGCATAGGCCC
This sequence comes from Solirubrobacterales bacterium, assembly GCA_035310805.1. Taxonomy (GTDB): domain Bacteria; phylum Actinomycetota; class Thermoleophilia; order Solirubrobacterales; family 70-9; genus DASUPK01. The sequence continues at coordinate 6,172 of DATGDO010000064.1, read as the reverse complement.
CGGCGCCCTCCTTCAGCCTGACCGCCGGAACGACGCCGACCGCCCAGGCGATCCTGATCCTCATGGCAAGGCGGGCGAGGGACCTGCCCAACGGCCCGCGATCCAGGTCCGCGCCCGCCCAGCGCAGGCAGAGGTCTCGCCGTATTCGGCTGCTCCGGCGGTACCCGCCGGTCCCGACCACTCGCACAGCGTACGGATGGAGCCGCTGCCGCTCGGCGTAGCCGGCGCGGTCGTTCCAGCCACGCAGAAACGAGCCGATCACCCGGCATACGCACCGGGGGCGATCCGAGAAGGGCTCCCCGCCGAGGATCGAGGCGAGCTCGACGATGCAGACGCCGTCTCGGGGAGAGCGGTGTGAGCCAGGCTCCAGCCGCACTGAGATCGCCGGGCCGGCTCCGGTCACCTCGCTCCCATCCGTCATGCAACCACCGCGTGGCAAGAATACCCTGGGCTCTCAGTTGCGTCGAGAGCGCACCCGGAGCGCCAGGCCCACCAGCAGATAGCCGACCGTCACCGCGAGCAGAGCGAACTTGAACACCGCACAGACCTGGCCGAGCCTGGGAGCCAGGTCTCCCCCGTGCTGGTTCACCGCGAGCAGCAGTCCGACGTCCTCGATCGCGTCGAAGGCCGCCGCCCCGGCGGCGAAGGGGATCACCGCCAGGCCGAAAGCCGCCATCCGGGTCCAGCCTCGCTCGAGCGCCTGGTCCCGGGTCGCCCAGGCCGCGAGGACCAGGAACGTGCCGTAGGCGAGGATGAAGGCGTAGTCGATCCACAGCGATGCCTTCGCCGCATCGGTGCCCTTGCTCCCCCAGTCGGCCAGGATCTCCACGGCGCGTTCCTGGGTTCCCGCAAGCTCGAAGCCGACGATGCCGGGGCCGCCGGCGTCCATCATTCGGAGGTCGAGGATTGCGAGGACCACGAAGATCGCAATCGACGCGATCCCCGATGCGATCAAGGCCCGCCTTCGAGTCAAGCCGGTCTCACCACCGGGCCGGCTCAGCGTACTTGCGCGATGGCCGCCTCGACCTGGCCGAGGGTCGGCGATTCCTCGAGCTGACGGCTGCCGTTCGGGCCACCCACCACCACCGCGGGCTCTGCCGGCAGCTGCCGCTGCGCGGCGAGGCTCTCGTCCTCCTTCAGGGTCTCCTCGATGTCAGAGTCCTTCATGTCGTTCTGCCACTGCTCGACGTTGAAGTTGAGGATCGCCCTGGCGACGTTGTCGAGGAAGTCCTGGTTGGCCCCACCCTTCTTCGCCTCCTCCTGGTTGAGGAAGAACAGCTCGATGAACTGCCACTCGTCGTCCTGCTTGGCGGCCGCCACGGCCCCGTAGGAGCCGAGGAAGAATCCGGACTCGGCGCTGATCGGGAAGTGGTGGAAGATCATCTGGATCTGTCCTGCCCGAACCGGGCCGCGGATCAGCGGCATGGTCACGTCGTGGTTCCAGTCCGAGCAGGGATCGCATTGCAGGTCGTTGAAGACCTGCACCGTGACGGGCGCGTCCCCCGGGCCGAGGCGGGCACCGTCCTGCTGGATTCCCCCGAGCAGGCTCTGCGTCTCCTCGGCCCCGGTGATCTGGATCTGGCCTTCCCCGCCGGTGCCGACCGAGAGGCTCACGATCGCGAAGCCGAGCAGGCCGACGATCACCGCGAGCACGATCAGCCCGATCAGCCGCGGGCGCCTTCGCGGGGCCTCCTCGCTCACCCCGCGACGGCCTTGTAGTAGCGGACGGCCAGCCCGGTGAGGAGCGTGCGGAGCCCCTCCTCGAGAGGTGTATCCGTCTCGGCCGCCCAGGCCCCAAGCCCCCGCGACTCGATCGCCTCGCTGCGCTCCACGACCTCGTCCACCAGCTCGGGGTGCTGGTCGCAGAAGAACGCGCCGATCGAGTACAGGTCGGTCTCCATCAGCGACTGGATGAAGGGATCCGTGCCTGGCTCCACCGCATGACGGCTCGCGCCTTCGGCGGGCCCTCGCATGTCGCCGGGGGTCATGGCGGCATGGTAGTTGGGGCCCCTGAGGGGCTCATAAGGTCGGGCGCCCGCGGGTAGGCTTGGCGCGAGGGTGCTCCGCCAGGAGCAACCCGTTTGATCATGGCCGCCCGCGACGAGATCCTGGGCTTCTGCGACCAGCTCCTGGAGGTCGGATCCTTCGAGGACTACGGGCCCAACGGGCTCCAGGTTCCGGGCAGCTCAGAGGTGAGCAAGGTCGCGACCGGGGTGACGGCGAACCTCGAGCTGCTCCAGGCCGCGGTCGAGTCCGGTGCGGAGCTAGTGCTCACCCACCACGGCCTGCTCTGGGGCTCGGAGGTCACACCCCTGTCTGTGCCGATGGCATCCCGGCTGCGCGCCCTGCTCTGCGCCGACGCCTCGCTCGCCGCCTACCACCTGCCGCTCGACGCCCACCCCGAGATCGGCAACAACGCGCTGCTCCGGGACGCCCTCGGGCTCGAGGCGGACGAGCGCCCCTTCGGGGAGGCGAAGGGCTCCGCCATCGGGGTGATCGGGCGATCCCGGGAGCCGATCGAGGTCGCCGAGCTCGGCCGCAGGCTGGGCGAGGCCGTGGGGCAGGACCCGCTCGTCTTCGATGCCGGCCCCGAGCGCATCTCGAGCGTCGGGATCGTCACCGGCGCGGGCGGCTTCGCGCTGCACGAGGCGGGGCCGCTGGGCCTCGACGCGTTGGTCACCGGCGAGCCCAGCGAACCGGTGATGGGAGAGGCGCGGGAGTACGGCATCCACTTCCTGGCCGGCGGGCACTACGCGACGGAGACCTTCGGGATCCGGCGACTCGGGGAGCTCGTCTCGGAGCGGTTCTCGGTCGGCCACGAGTTCATCGACGTCCCGAACCCCATCTGAGGGCCCAATACCCCCGCAAACTGCGAGAAAATGATTGACACGTCGTCCTCAGGCGATATACATGCATTCCGGCGTATCCGGCGTTCAACAGGAAGGAGTGGCCTATATGTCCGTTCACCTGACGCCCACCGAGCTTGCCGAGGAGCTGCACATGAAGCGGCGCGACGTGCTCTCGAAGTGCATCGAGATGAACGTGCCGATCCTCAAGGGCAGAATCGACAAGACCCTCTTCGAATCCTCGCTGCGGGCGTTCCGGGCTCAGAACAAGCAGGCCACGGCTTGATGTGAGCGGCCGTCCCGGCGGCCGTCAAGAGAGGGTGCGCGTAGGCGCAACCCGATCAGTGGAGCTTGGCTGCCTGGCCAGTCTCCTAATACACTCCACTCCAAGGCCGCGATAGGCGGCATCCCCCTAGGCAAGGAACCCAGGAGATGGAGACAGCGACCGCCGCAGCCGCCGGCAGCGCCGCGGAATCCAGCACGCACAGCAGGACCTGTGCCGACCTGATGCCGCTCGCCGCCGAGCGCCACGCGGACCTGGCCGCCGTCACCTACAAGGACCCCTCGGGCCAGTGGGTCTCGAAGACCTATCGCGAGGTGGGCGAGATCGTTCGGCAGCTGGCGCTCGGCCTGATCGAGCTGGGCATCGAGAAGGGCGACAAGGTCTCGATCCTCGCCAACACCCGTCCCGAGTGGACCTACTTCGACTTCGCCGCGCTCAGCGTGGGGGCGACGGTCGTCCCGATCTACCAGACCAACTCTCCCGAGGAGTGCAGGTACGTCCTCGAGAACTCCGACGCCAACGCCGTGATCGTCGAGGACTCGGAGCAGCTCGCCAAGATCGACGAGATCCGCAATCAGGTCCCCAAGCTCGAGCACGTGATCCGCATAGACGACTCCGGCGGCAACGCGCTCTCGATGGACGAGCTGATCGAGGCCGGCTCGAGCCGCTCGGGCTCGGAATGGGAGCAGCGCTGGCAGTCGGTCACGCCGGAGGACATCTGCACCTTCATCTACACGTCGGGGACCACCGGGCCGCCCAAGGGGTGCGTGATCTCCCACGGCAACTACCGCTCGATGGTGACCATGGCACTCGACGAGAGCGTCCTCGAGAGCGAGTCCACCACCTACCTCTTCCTGCCGCTGGCGCACTCCTTCGCCCTGCTGATCCAGTTCCTGAGCTTCGACCTGGGCGGAAACCTCGCCTACTGGGAGCGCGATCCGCTGAAGATCATCCCCAACCTCGCCGAGGTCGAGCCCGAGTACTTCCCGTCGGTCCCGCGCATCTTCGAGAAGATCTACACCGCGGCGACGGGCGAGATCGAGAAGGCCGGCGGTATCAAGAAGCTCGTCTTCAACTGGGCGACCGGCGTCGGCAGGAAGGTTCGCGAGCGAGAGCGGGCCGGCAAGCCGGTCGGCTTCCTGCTGCGCAAGCAGTACGAGATCGCCGACGAGCAGGTGCTCTCCAAGATCCGCGCGCTGTTCGGCAGCCGGATCAAGAATTGCGTCACCGGGGCGGCCCCGATCAATCCGGAGATCCTCCGCTTCTTCGACGCGGCCGGAGTCCTGGTGCTCGAGGGCTGGGGCATGACGGAGACCTCGACCGCCGCGACGGTCGCCAGGCCCGACGCCTTCAAGTTCGGCAAGGTCGGACGCGCCTTCAAAGGCTGCGAGATCAAGATCGCCGACGATGGCGAGATCCTGGTCCGCGGTCCGAACGTCTTCCAGGGCTACTACAAGAACCAGGAGGCGACTCGGGAGACGCTCGAGAACGGCTGGCTCCACACCGGCGACATCGGCGAACTCGACGAGGACGGCTATCTCTCGATCACCGGCCGCATGAAGGACATCATCATCACCGCGGGCGGCAAGAACATCACCCCCGCCAACGTCGAGGCCGAGATCAAGCAGAGCCCCTACGTCTCCCAGTGCGTGGTCATCGGGGATCGCCGGCCCTATCTGGTCGCCCTGATCACGCTGGACATGGAGGAGTGCGAGAAGCTCTGCAAGGAGAAGGGCTGGTCCACCGACCTCGAGCAGCTGAGGCGAGACGAGGGCATGAGGGCTCTGATCCAGCAGCATCTCGACAAGGTCAACGAGAAGTTCGCCCGGGTCGAGCAGGTGAAGAAGTTCGAGATCCTGCCCCACGACCTCTCTCAGGAGACCGGCGAGCTGACGCCGACCATGAAGGTCAAGCGCAACGTCGTCGCGGACAAGTTCGAGAAGGACGTCGAGGCGCTCTACGCCTAACCGCGATCAGGCCGCCGGTCTGATGGCGAAGCCGAGTCACTACCTCGTCGTCCCCGACTCATTCAAGGGGACCCTGAGCGCCCGGCAGGTCGCCGAGGCGATCGGCAGGGGCCTGGAGCGGGCGGGATCCCGTGCCGAGCTCTGTCCGGCGGCGGATGGAGGCGAGGGAACTGCGGCCGTCCTCGTCGACGCCCTCGGCGGGGAGCTGCGAACCGCGTCGGCCCATGATCCGCTGGGCCGCCCCATCGAGGCCCGGTTCGGCCTGGTTCGCGACGGATCGACCGCGATCGTCGAGGTGGCGGCCGCCTCCGGCCTCGACCTGGTCGACGAGGGCGAGCGGGATCCCGAGCGAGCGAGCACACAGGGCAGCGGGGAGCTGATCGCCGCGGCGATCGAGGCGGGCGCCGGCCGCATCCTGGTGGCGCCGGGCGGCAGCGCCACCACGGACGGGGGGCGCGGGGCGATCGAGGCGATCGAGTCGGCGGGCGGTCTTCGGGACGCGAAGCTCGAGGTCCTCTGCGACACCTCCGTGCCGTTCGAGCGGGCGGCCGAGGTGTTTGCCGGCCAGAAGGGCGCTTCGCCCGAGCAGAGGGAGAGGCTCACGTCGCGGCTGCTGGCGCTCGCGGGCACGTTCTCCCGCGATCCGAGAGGGCGCGCGATGACGGGGGCCGGAGGCGGCCTCTCCGGCGGCCTCTGGGGTGCCCTGGGAGCGCACCTCGTCCCCGGCGCGGCGTTCGTGCTCGGGATCCTGGGCTTCGATCGCCGCCTGGAGGTCGCCGATGCGGCGATCACGGGAGAGGGGCGGATCGACCCGCCGAGCCGGGAGGGCAAGCTGACGGGCGAGGTCGCCCGGCGCTGCCGCTCGGCCGACGTCCCGCTTCATGCGATCGTCGGGCAGATCGCCATGCCCGCCGAGCAGCTCGAGCGGCTCAGGCTGGCCTCTGTGGCAGAGGCTGGCAGCATCGATCAGATCGGGGCCGCGGCCGAGCGGATCGCCGTCAGCTCAGGGTGAACGTCCCGCCGAATCAGCGCACTCACCGTACGGGTGGCTCCTCATGGAGCCCCCTCGCATCATC
>DATGDO010000063.1:0-3428 GCA_035310805.1 Solirubrobacterales bacterium | reverse complement strand
CTCGAGATCGCCCAGGAGGTCGGCGACCTCCCGTCCCAGGTGGAGCTGCACGCATCCCTCGGGCAGCTGGCCGTCGAAGCGGGCGACTGGGAGGCGGTCGAGCGGTCGGCCGAGGCGAGCTCCCGGCTCGCGGAGCGCGAGGGTCTGCACGGCAAGCTCTGCTTCCCCGACCTGATGCGCGGGGTGCTGAGCTGGCGGGCTGGCGACTGGGACGAGGCGAGCAACTGGTTCCGGCGCGCCCATGAGCTCGGCGAGCAGGTGGGCCGCTCCGAGGTCGCCTTCACCGCGCTCCATTGGCTGGCGATCACGCTGCGGGAGAGCGGAGACCTCCTGGGCGCGGAGACGGAGCTCTCCCGCGCCCTCGACATCTGCGAACGCGCCGGGCTGATCGCGCAGTCGGTCGAGGCGATCTCCGCTCGCGCGGTGGTCCTCGCCCTCGAGGGGCGCTGGGATCAGGCACGGGCGGCCGCGGAGGAGGCCGAACGGCTCGCCGGCCGGCTGCACTACCCGGTCGGGGAGGCGGCGACCGCCGAGGCCGCCGGCGCCTGTGCCGAGAGCGCCGAGGAGGCGGCGAGGAAGATCGACGAGGCCCGCGAGAAGTGGATGCAGCTGGGCCGCCCGCTCGACGCGGCGCGCTGCCGCGTCGTGCAGGGCCGGCTGCTGCTGGAGAACGATCCTGACGCCGCGGAGCGGCTGCTCGGGGACGCCGCCGCCGAGTACGAGGAGCTCGGCGCCCCGGCCCTCGCCGCTCGTGCGCGCGAGCCGGTTGCGAGCTAGGTGCCCGCCCCGAAGCAGCAGAACGGGCGCGACCTACAATCGTCGCGTGCCAGCGCCGGCCACCAAGAGCCTCGTCCTGCCCGAGGACGACTTCGTCCCCGCTGATCAGCTCGCCCCCGAGCTCGAGCACGTCCGCAAGTGGCCGCCGGACCACTGGCAGCTCGCCTTCCAGGGCCAGCTGCGGACCATCGCCGAGGCGGACGCGGACCTGCTCCGCGAGCGCCTCTCGTCTGCCACCGCCCCGGCGCGCGCGTGACCGAAGAGGGCACCGGACTCGTCCACGAGCGCCACTTCACCAGGGCGGAGGCGAACGCGCTCCTCCCGCACCTGACCGGCCTGCTTGACCAGCTGCGGCACGCCAAGGACGAGCTCACCGACACCGTCGCCCACGAGGCACTGTCCGAGGCGGCGCCCTCCAACGGCGGCGGCGAGGAGGGCAAGCAGGTGGGGATCGCGTTTCTCGAGGTCAGACGGCTGCTCGAGGTGATCGAGCAGTCGGGGATCGTCCTGCGCGACATCGACCGCGGCCTGGTCGACTTCCCGGCGATGATCGACGGCCGGGAGGTCTATCTCTGCTGGGAGCTGGGTGAGGGCGACGTCGGCTATTGGCACGACCTCGATGCGGGCTACGGTGGCCGCGAGCCGCTCGACTGATGCGAGGGCGCCCGTCGACGCGAGCATGCTCCGTCGGGAGCAACCCGCCTTGACGGGCGAGGGGGGCCCGTTTGATCCTCGGTCGCTGCCGCGCCAGCTGGTCCGCGACCTGCGCGGGCTGGGCGGCAACGAGCGGATCGCCGTGATCGGCGCGGCCGTGATGGTCGGCAGCCTGCTCCTGCCCTGGTACCAGTCGCCGATCAGCAACGACCTCGTGCTGACCGGGATCGGCGCCTTCGGCTGGGCCGAGGCGGCGCTGATCCTGATCGCGGCGGCGACGACCTTCCTCGCCCTGCAGGGGGGTGGCGGCTACGTCCCCCCCCGGCCGCTCCGCGAGTGGGCGCTGTTCGTCACAGCCGGGTCGTGGGCGGCGCTGATCGTGCTCTACCGGATGGCCGACCGCCCCCGGTTCACCCTCGCCGGACACGACGAGCCCTACGACCTCCACTACGCGATCTTCGTCGCCCTCGCCGGCGCGGCGATCATCGTCGCCGCCGGGCTGCGGATGCGCCCGCGAGAGCGGGCGAAGCGCCCTCGCCCACCGGATTGATCCTCCACCGGCGCGAGGACGGCGCGTAGGAGGATCGTCCACCGACACGTGATCGCCGATGCACTGCCACGTGTGCGAAGTCCCTGCGGGTGATCTCCCCGCCCACCGGGCTGCGCACGCTCTCCCCCTCGCCGGGGCCGACCGCGATCCCGTCTCGCCCTTCCGTCACCTCTCCTCCTCTCAGTCCGCGATCGGCTCGGGCGGCTCCATGCCCTGGCGGCGCATGCCCGCCTCGATCTGCTCGATCACGGTGTCGATCACGGCGACGCGCGCGTAGCGCTTCGACTCCGCCGGGATCAGGTGCCAGCGGGCATGCGGCTCCTGGCTGGTGCGGGCGACCATGTCCTCCACGGCCTGCCTGTACTCGGCGCGTCTCTCGCGGTTCCGCCAGTCGTCGTCGGTGAGCTTCCAGACCTTGAGCGGATCCTTCTCGCGGCGCTTGAAGCGCTTCAGCTGCTCGTCGGCGGAGATCTGGAGCCAGAACTTGATCAGGATCATGCCCTCGTCGGCGAGGGTTCGCTCGAAGCTGTTGATCTCGTCGTAGGCGCGCAGCCACTGCTCCCGCGTGGCGAGTCCCTCGACCCGCTCGACCAGCACCCGCCCGTACCAGGAGCGGTCGAGGATCGCCATCCCGCCCCGCCCGGGCAGCGAGGGCCAGAAGCGCCGGAGGAAGTGGTGTCGCTTCTCGTCGTCCGTGGGAGCCGCGAACTGCACGACGCGGACGTGTCGGGGATCGAGCTGGGAGACGAGCCTGCGGATCGCGCCCCCCTTCCCGGAGGCGTCCTCGCCCTCGAAGATCACGCAGACCGGCGGCCCGAGCTCGCCCTCCCCGATCAGGCCGGCCAGCGTGAGCCGGAGCTGCGCGAGGCGCTTCCAGCCACGCTCGAGGCCGTTGCGCTCCTCCTCCACGGAGAGCTTCCGGGTGAGATCGAGGTCGTCCAGGGCTCCCACGATCAGAACCCCGTCGGTGCCCTGCCGTCGTGGGTCGCGATCGCCAGCTGCAAAAGGCCGATCGCCGCGAGGACCACGACGATGCCGAAGGCGACGATCCAGTTGTTGCGGGCACCATGGCCGTACCAGCCGACGAGGAATCCGACGGTGAGCAGCACGGCGTAGGGGCCGAGCGAGTCGGGCAGGGCGATGGCGACCATGACGCGCTATCTATCATCCCCCAGATGCCGGAGTCCGAGCCCCAGTCAGTCGCCCAGGTCCGCGAGGGACTCGGTGAGGTCGGCTACCTGGCCGACGAGGCGGCGGCGCTCGTCTCCTTCCTCGCCCAGCGGCTGGGCAAGCCCGTGCTGGTCGAGGGTCCGGCGGGCGTCGGCAAGACCGAGCTGGCCAAGGCGCTCTCGCGCTCGTCCGGCCGCCGGCTGGTGCGGCTGCAGTGCTACGAGGGTCTCGACGAGGCGAAGGCCCTCTACGAGTGGAACTACCGCAAGCAGCTGCT
>DATGDO010000062.1:0-9593 GCA_035310805.1 Solirubrobacterales bacterium | reverse complement strand
CTCTCGGGCGAGGAGTCAACGCAGCCCGTCCTCAGCGATGACGAGGTGCGGATGGTGGCCGAGCTCGGGATTCGCGACGAGAACCATTACGGCACTCCCCAGGACACCGAGTGGGCGTTCGACGAGGAGGGACGCGCCTGGATGCTCCAGTCCCGCCCCGTGACCGCTTCCGGCGGCGACGTCAGCTCCGCGATCGCGGAGCCCGAGGGCGAGGCGCTCGTCCGCGGGCTCGGGGCCGCACCTGGGGTCGACCACGGCCGGGTGAAGATCATCTCCGAGCTCAGCCGGGGCAACGACCTCAAGAAAGGCGACGTCCTCGTCACCCACATGACCGCTCCCGACTGGGTGCCGCTGATGCGACGCTCCGCGGCGATCATCACCGACTCCGGCGGAATGACCTGCCACGCCGCGATCGTCTCGCGCGAGCTGGGCATTCCCTGCGTCGTCGGCGCCGCCGACGCCACCTCAAAGCTGCGCGACGGAGAGCTGGTCACCGTCGACGCGACGCACGGCGCGGTCTACGAGGGCGAGGTCGCCCTGGCGGGCGACGAGGCCGCCGGTGAGGGGGCCGCCCCCGTAGGGGGTGGGGCACCCGTCACCGCCACTGCGCTGCTCGTCAACCTCTCCGAGCCCTCGCAGATCGAGCGTGCGGCCAAGCTCGACGTCGACGGAGTCGGCCTGCTGCGCGCCGAGCTGATGGTGATCGAGGCGCTCGAGGGCCGGCACCCGCGCCTGCTGATCGAGCAGCGCAAGGGCGAGGAGTTCGTCGCCAGGATGGGTGAGGCGCTGACCAAGTTCGCGGAGGGATTCGCGCCGCGGCCGATCACCTACCGGACGATCGACTTCCGCTCGAACGAGTTCCGCGGACTCGAGGGCGGCGATCGCTTCGAGCCGGAGGAGTCGAACCCGATGATCGGCTACCGCGGCGCGCTCCGCTACATGCGCGAGCCCGACCTGTTCGCGCTCGAGCTGGCCGCGATTCGCCGGGTCTGGGACGCGGGGCACACGAACTTCCACGTGATGCTGCCCTTCGTCCGCACGCCGCGCGAGCTCACCGCCTGCCGGAACGTGATGCGCGACGAGGGCCTGCTCGACCTCCCGGGCTTCGAGCTCTGGGTGATGGCCGAGGTGCCCTCGGTCTACTTCCACCTCGAGCGCTACGCGAAGCTCGGCATCAAGGGCATCTCGATCGGCTCGAACGACCTGACCCAGCTGATGCTGGGGGCGGACCGTGATTCCGAGATGCTCGCCGAGCTCTTCGACGAGCGCGACCCCGCCGTCGCGGACTACCTGCGGCTGCTGATCCCGCGCGCCAGGGAGCTCGGCCTGGCCACCTCGATCTGCGGCCAGGCGCCCTCGGTGCACCGCGAGTACGCCCAGCTCCTGGTCGAAGCCGGCATCGACGCGATCTCGGTCAACATCGACGCCGTCGATCGGGCCCGGCGCCTGGTCGCCGCGGCCGAACGCCGCGTGCTGCTCGACGCCACCCGGTCGGGGAGCTAGAGGGCGGGGCGACCGTGGGCGACCAGCTCAGCGCCCTCGACGCTACCTTCCTCGAGCTCGAGGAGGCCGACCTCAGCGCGCACATGCACATCGGGTCGGTGGTCGTGATGGCGCCGCAGCCGGATGGTGGGGCGCCGCCGATCGACCAGATCCGGAAGGACGTCCTCGCCCGCCTCCCGGACCTGCCGCGCTACACGCACCGGCTCTCCACCCCGCGGACCGGCGGCTTTCGCTGGCCCGACTGGGAGGAGCACTCGAGCTTCCGAGTCGAGCGACATGTCCGCATGGCCGCGCTGCCCGCGCCCGCCGGAATGGATCAGCTGGTCGAGTGGGCGGGCGAGTACTTCTCCGAGCGGCTGGACCGCACCAGGCCGCTCTGGGAGATCGTCGTGCTCGAGCTGGCCGACGGGCGCTGGGCCATGGTCACCAAGACCCACCACTGCATGATCGACGGGATCGGCTCCGTCGACGTCGGCACCACGCTGCTCGACACGCAGCCGGAACGACGTGTCTCGCCGCAAACCGGCAATGGCGCGTCGCACGCCGGCCCTTCGGCCCCCATCAGGCCCGCCAAGCCGGAGGTGACCCGCTGGCGACGACGGGCGTCCCGCGTCGCCAGGCCATACCTCGCGGTGGGCAACGCCGCCGTCCGGGCGGCGCAGAACGGGTTGCACGCCGCGGAGTCGGCCGTCGGCCTCGCGGCCCACCCGTCCCGCGCCCGGGAGGCGATGCATCGCTCGAGGGCGCTGGCGGAGCTGCTGGTCCGCGACGAGCTGATCGCGGCTCCGCACAGCAGCCTCAACCAGCCGATCGGGACTGGTCGCCGGCTCGCCTTCCTCAGCGCCCAGCTCGACGAGCTCAAGGAGATCAAGGACCGCCTCGGTGGGACGATCAACGACGTGGTCCTCGCGGCGACCGCCGGAGGGCTGCGCCGGCTGCTCGAGGCTCGCGGCGAGAAACCGCCCGCGATGGGCCTGCGGGCGATGGTGCCGGTCAACATCCGAACCGCGGGAGACCGCCTCGCGATGGGCAACCGGATCTCCTCGCTCTTCGTGCACCTCCCGGTCGCCGAGAGGGACCCGGAGCGCCGTTATCACCGCCAGATCGAAGAGGCCGAGGGCCTCAAGTCGGGCACCCAGGCGACCGGCTCCTCCACGCTGATCGAGATCATGCGCCACATGCCGCCCGTGATCCACAGCTTCATGGCGCGCTCGATGTACGCGACGCGCCTCTTCAACCTGACGATCACCAACGTTCCCGGGCCGCAGATGCCGCTCTACTACTTCGGCTCGAAGGTCCAGGAGATCTGGCCCCTGGTGCCGATCGCCGCCGAGCACGCTCTGGGGCTTGCGGTGTTCAGCTACGACGGGACCCTCCACTTCTGCATCAACGCCGACCGCGACACGGTCCCCGATCTGGAGGTGCTCGCGAAGGGCATCTCGGAATCGCTCGCCGAGCTCAGAGCGCTGGCTGCACAGGCGTAGGCTGAAGACAGCATGTTCCAGGTCAGATTCCACGGACGCGGAGGTCAGGGAGTCGTGACGGCGGCCGAGCTCCTCTCGATCGCGGCGTTCGCGCAGGGCCGCCACGCGCAGGCCTTCCCCACCTTCGGCTCCGAGCGCACCGGCGCCCCGGTGACCTCGTTCTGCCGGATCGACGACGAGCCGATCCGCGTCAGGGAGCCGATCGCCGAGCCGGACGCGCTGGTGATCCAGGACCCCACCCTCCTGCACCAGGTCGACGTCTTCAGCGGGCTCGCCAAGGACGGCTACGTCCTGCTGAACAGCTCCCGGGGCTTCGACGAGCTCGGACTTTCATCGCTCCGCGAGGGTCGGCCGGCCGGGCGCCTGATGACGATCCCGGCGACCGAGATCGCCCGCGAGGTGATCGGCCGCCCCCTCCCCAACGCCGTCTTGCTGGGCGGCCTCGCAGCGCTCACCCAAGTGATCTCGATGGAGTCGCTGTCCGACGCGATCGGGGAGAAGTTCAGCGGCTCGGTCGCCGAGAAGAACGCGCAGGCGGCACGAAGCGCGTACGAGCGGGTCGCCGACGCTCTCGAGGAGCCGGCCCGTGCTTAGGCAGGAGGAGGGCTCCCGCGCCGTCGCCGAGGCCGTGGCTCTCTGCCGGCCCGAGGTGATCAGCGCCTATCCGATCTCGCCGCAGACGCACATCGTCGAGCACCTCTCCGACCTGGTCCGCACGAAGGACCTCGACCACTGCGAGTACCTGATGGTGGAGTCCGAGTTCGCCGCGATGTCCGCCGCCATCGGCGCCTCCGCGACCGGCGCCCGAACCTACACGGCAACGGCGAGCCAGGGACTGCTCTTCATGGTCGAGGCCCTCTACAACGCATCCGGCCTTGGCCTGCCGATCGTGATGACGATCGCGAACCGGGCGATCGGCGCCCCGATCAACATCTGGAACGACCACTCGGACTCGATGTCGCAGCGCGACTCGGGCTGGATCCAGCTATACGCGGAGTCCAACCAGGAGGCGGTGGACCTGCATCTTCAGGCCTTCCGGATCGCGGAAGAGGTCTCGCTGCCGGTGATGGTCTGCATGGACGGCTTCATCCTCACTCACGCCTACGACGAGGTGGACATCCCGGACCAGAAGCAGGTCGACGAGTTCGTGCCGCGCTTCGAGCCACGGCAGGTGCTCGACCCGGCCAAGCCGGTGACGATCGGCGCGATGGTCGGCCCCGAGGCCTTCTTCGAGGTCAGGTACCTCGCCCACGCCAAGCAGATGCAGGCACTGGACGTGATCTCGCAGGTCGCGCAGCGCTTCGCCATCGACTTCGGCCGCCCCTCCGGCGGACTGCTGCGGCGCTACCGGACCGAGGGGGCCGAGACGATCATCGTCGCCCTCGGCTCGGTGCTCGGGACGATCGAGGACGTCGTCGACGAGATGCGCGAGGCAGGCGCAAGGGTCGGTGCCCTCAGCCTCAAGTCCTTCCGCCCCTTCCCGCTCGAGGAGGTCCGCGAGGCTCTCGCCGGGGCCCGCCGGGTCGTCGTGCTCGAGAAGGCGCTCGCGGTCGGCAGGGGCGGGATCGTCTCGACCGACGTGCACGAGGCGCTGCAGGGCACCCAGATCCGCTGCAACACGGTGATCGCCGGGCTCGGCGGCCGCTCGATCACCCGCGAGTCGCTTCGCGACCTGCTCGAGCGAGCCGGCCGCGACGAGCTCGGGGCGCTCGGCTTCCTCGACCTGAAGGCCGACCTCGTGGAGCGGGAGCTCGAGCGGGTCCACGAGGAGACGCCCTCCGGCCCCCACGAGCAGAACATCCTCAACGACATCGGCGTCGTCGCCGCCAGACCCCACTGAGGAGGAGCGATGGCCTACCAGGAGATCAAGCTCTACCAGGCCGGTACGTTCGTCGCCGGCAACCGGCTGCTCCCTCCCGAGGAGCGCTCGGTTCAGGCGCGGGTGGAGCGCTCCAACACGCTCACCTCCGGGCACCGCGCCTGCCAGGGCTGCGGCGAGGCGCTCGGCGCCCGTTACGTGCTCGACTCCGCGATGCGCGCCACGGATGGCGAGCTGATCGCCACGAACGCCACCGGATGCCTCGAGGTCTTCTCCACCCCCTACCCCGAGTCCTCGTGGCAATTGCCCTGGATCCACTCCCTGTTCGGCAACGCCCCCGCGGTCGCCACCGGCGTGGCCGCCGCCCTCAAGGCGAAGGGCCGCGACGACGTGCGGGTGATCGGGCAGGGCGGGGACGGCGGCACCCTCGACATCGGCTTCGCCTGCCTCTCCGGGATGTTCGAGCGAAACGACGACGTGCTGTTCGTCTGCTACGACAACGAGGCCTACATGAACACGGGCGTCCAGCGTTCGGGCGCCACCCCTCCCGCCGCGCGGACCGCGAACACCAAGCCGCTCGGCGGCCAGCCCGGCAACGTCTTCGGCAAGGGCAAGAACGCGCCGCTGATCGCGATGGCCCACGAGATCCCCTACGTGGCGACCGCGACGGTCGCCGAGCTGCGCGACCTCGAGGCGAAGGTGGAGCGCGCCATGGAGATGCGGGGCGCCCGCTACATCCACGTCTTCGTCCCCTGCCCGCTCGGCTGGGGATCGGCCTCCCGGGACACGATCCGGGTCGCGCGACTGGTCAAGGAGACCGGCCTTTTCCCCGTCTTCGAGGCCGAGGACGGCGAGGTCACCTCGGTCTCCAAGATCCGCCGCCCCGTACCGGTCGAGGACTACCTGAAGCTGCAGAAGCGCTACGCCCACCTCTTCGGCGATCCGCCCGAGACCGAGGTGATCGCGAAGATCCAGGAGAAGGCGGACCGCAACATCCGCAACTTCGGCCTTCTCGCCGACGCCGACGAGGGCGGCGACCTGCCCGGCAGCGCCGCCGACATCGCCGGGGAGACGCCGGGGACCTCCGACCCATCTCGGACCGACGAGCAGGAGACCAACCTGATGAGGCTGCTGGCCTCCTCCCCACACGGACCTCAGTGATGGAGGCCTCCAACAAGAACCTCCCCTTCGCGATCACGCTGGACGTCGGCACCAGCCTCGGCAACAAGACGGGCAGCTGGCGCACCGAGCGCGCGCAGTACGTCGACCGGCTGCCGCCCTGCAACCACGCCTGCCCGGCCGGGGAGAACATCCAGGCCTGGCTCTACGAGGCCGAGGAGGGCGGCGAGGGCTACGAGCGCGCCTGGCGGAAGCTGGTCGAGGACAACCCGTTCCCGGCGATCATGGGGCGGGTCTGTTACCACCCCTGCGAGACCGAGTGCAACCGCGCCCAGCTCGACGAGTCGGTCGGGATCAACTCCGTCGAGCGCTTCCTCGGCGACGAGGCGATCAAGCAGGGCTGGTCGTTCGACCCGCCGCCGGAGCCATCCGGGAGCCGGGTGCTCGTCGTCGGCGCGGGCCCGTCCGGTCTCTCCGCCGCCTACCACCTGACCCGCTTCGGCCATCGGGTGACGATCCATGAGGCCGGGCCGATGGCCGGTGGGATGATGCGCTTCGGCATCCCCAAGTACCGGCTACCCCGCGACGTGCTCGACGCCGAGGTCAAGCGGATCCTCGAGCTGGGAGTCGAGCTGAGGCTGAACACGAAGGTGACCAACGTCGAGGAGTCGATGAAGGACGGCGGCTTCGATGCCGCCTTCCTCGCGGTCGGCGCGCACATTGGGAAGCGCGCCTACGTCCCCGCCGGCGAGGCCGCCCACATCCTCGACGCCGTCTCCCTGCTTGAGTCGATGGAGGGCGAGGAGAAGCCTCTGCTGGGCCGGCGGGTTGTGGTGGTCGGGGGAGGCAACACCGCCATGGATGCCGCTCGCACCGCCAAGCGCCTCGGAGCCACCGACGCGGTCGTCGTCTACCGCCGCACCCGCGAGCGAATGCCGGCACACGAGTTCGAGGTCGAGGAGGCCGAGGAGGAGGGCGTGATGATGCGCTGGCTCGAGACCATCAAGCAGGTGGCCGGCGGCAAGGTAATCGTCGAGAAGATGGAGCTGGACAAGACCGGATTTCCCCAGCCGACCGGCGAGCTGGAGGAGCTGGAGGCGGACTCGGTGATCCTGGCGCTCGGCCAGGAGGCGGACCTCTCCCTGCTCGAGGGCGTCTCCGGGATCGAGGTCGAAGACGGCGTGGTCAAGGTCGGCGACAACATGATGACCGGCCACACCGGGATCTTCGCCGGCGGCGACATGGTTCCCGCTGAGCGCACGGTCACGGTCGGAATCGGCCACGGCAAGAACGCAGCCCGCAACATCGATGGCTGGCTGCGCGGGCGGCCCTACCGCCATCCCCCGCAGCACGAGCTCGCCACCTTCGACAAGCTCAACACCTGGTACTACGCCGACGCCCCGCGCACGGTGCAGCCGAAGCTCGAGAGCGAGCGCAGACGCGGAACCTTCGACGAGGTGGTCAAGGGGCTCGATGAGGGTAACGCGCTCTACGAGGCGCGCCGCTGCTTGTCCTGCGGCAACTGCTTCTCCTGCGACAACTGCTACGGCGTCTGTCCCGACAACGCGGTGCTGAAGCTCTCCGAGGCGGCGGAGGCGAACGTGAACGGCTACGAGATCGAGCTCGACTTCTGCAAGGGCTGCGGCCTCTGCGTCGCGGAATGTCCCTGCGGTGCGATCGAGATGGTCCCGGAGAAGATCTGAATCAGGTCGGCCGGCGACGGGAGAGACAAGAGGGCGCTCGACCTGGCAGACGGGAGCGGAGCGGTTCCGGGCGCCCGGCGCGGCGCTACTTGCCGCGGCCCGGGATGAAGTGAGGACGGTTGATGTCAAGCGCGATGGCCGCGATCAGCGTCGCCGTCCAGGCGTTCACCGGGTCGAGCTCGAGCGGCTCGCCTCCGCCGACGTTGTTGGCGATCAGCCAGACGATGAACCAGGCGATTGCCATCGCCTGCCGATGATCACAGGCGGATCGGCGGCTACTTGGCCGCGGCGCGGAGCTCGCGCACCCGCTCGCTGAAGATCCGCCAGCGGCGCTCGTTCTCGTGCACCAGCGTGCTGGAGCGAACGTAGAGGTCGGAGGCGGTGTCCAGCAGCTCGCTGGCCGTATAGAGGTAGGCGGAATTGCGGCGCGGTCCCGCCAGGTCCTCGCGCAGCGGTGCCGGCGTGAAGTCGATCTGCTCGAGCACCTCGAGCGAGCGGCGCAGATAGCGGCCGGCGAGCGAGCTCATCGTGGCCGACTGCCAGTCGTTGGTGATGATCCGGTGCCGCTCGCCGAGCAGGTCGATCAGGTCTTCGAACTCGACCAGCGTCCCGGCGATCCCCCAGGCCTGCTCCATTGCCGCTGCCAGCCACGCCCCCGACTGCTCCGAGCCCGCTGCCTTGGTCTCGATGTCCCGCTTCAGCTCGGCGATCTCGGCCGGCTCCCCCTCCCCTTCCATGAACAGGATGCCGCTCTCGCCGACGAGCCCGGGCGGATTCAGGTCCTCGGCGCCCGCCATCGGGTTGGGGGCCGGATGGTCGCTCGGCTCCGCCTCGCTCCAATGGGCGGCCAGCGCCTTCAGCGCCCGGGAAGCGGCCTGGATCTCCCTCGCCTCCTGAAGGGGCGCCTGCGAGTAGAACTTCTCGTGCTCGTGGTGAAAGCGCGAGAGGTTCTCGATCGCCTCGAGCAGCTGCGGCGGGATGTCCCGGTGCTCGGCCACCGGCGGTCAGCAAATCACACCCGTCGAGCCGCAGCTAGCCCGGACGCGGGACCACCATCACGGGACACGCGGCCCCGCGGATCACGCGGGAGGAGACGCTCCCGATCAGCAGCCGCATCAGCGGCCCGAAGCCCCGGGAGCCGAGGATGAGCAGGTCGACGCCCATCTCGGCCGCCTCGAGCAGCTTGTGGACCGGGTCGCCCTTCTCGAGCACCGGCAGCGCGCGCAGCTCGGAGGGAAGCGCGCCGACCGCGTCATGCAGCCGGCTCTGGAAGTCGGGGGCGGCCTCCGCGCCGGCCTGCGCGGCGGCGGCGGCGCCCATCGGCGGGGTCGGCGTCGTCACGCCGATCACCCGCATCGAGGCGCCGAACTTCTGGGCCAGCTCGGTTGCCTCGTCGAGCGCGGCCTGGGACTCGGCCGTGCCGTCGTAGCCGACGGCGATCACCCGCAGCCGGTCGCCCGAGTGGTCCTTCCGCGCGTAGCCCTTGGGGGCGATGATCAGTCGGCACCGAGCACCCTTGAGCAGGTGCTCGGCGACGCTGCCGGGAGCCACGGAACCGACCGCAGCCCGGTGGGTCGAGCCGAGCACGATCAGGTCGGCGTTTCCCCTCTCCGCCAGCGCCTGGAGCGCGTCCGCCGGCGAGCCCTTCTCGACGTTGATGACGTTGAGCTCGCCGCCATCGCGGGCGACGACGCGCTCGGCGAGGACGCGCGCGTCCTCGCCGCGCTCGTTTTCCTCGTACCCGGCGACGACCTTCTTGTAGAGGGGTCCCTCCGCCATGACGCCGAGAGCCTAGGCAGACTGCGCGGGAGCGGCTCAGTCCACCTCGACGCGGATGAACCCGGCGTGCGGGCGATGCACGGTCACATCTCCGGTTCCCAGCATCCGGACCTTGTCCCGCATCTGCTCGATCGCTTTTTCGCTCGGCTCCCCATAGACCTGGATCGACTTGAGGGTGAGCAGCTC
>DATGDO010000061.1:0-2895 GCA_035310805.1 Solirubrobacterales bacterium | reverse complement strand
CGCTGCGGGCGCGGCTCGGCGGGGCGGCGGGATCGCTCCAGGCGACGGCGGGCCTTCCGATCGAGGCCCTCAAGTTCATCCGCCACCGCCTCGCCTTCGGCTGCGGCGGTATCGGGGCTTTCCGCGTTCTGCTCAGCAGCCGGTTCTTCCCCGGCCCCCTCGGCCGCGGGCTCCTCGGCAGGGGCTTCCTCCGCGGCTGGTTCCTCCGCTTCCTCGACCTCCTGCTCCTCGGCGGGGGCCTCCTCCTCCGCATCACGGGTCGCGCTGTCGGGCGCCCTCGCATCATCCTCGGGAGCCTCTTCCGGAGCCTGCTCCTCTTCCGGAGCCTGCTCTTCCTGTTCCTGCTCTTCGTTCTTCTCTTCCTCTGCCATCAGACCCTGAGCTCGTGTTCGAGATCGATTCCGCGCTCCTTCGCCACGGTCAGCAGGCGGGCGACGTCGCGGCGCACCTCGGCGATCCGCGCCGTGTTCTCCAGCTCGCCGGTGGCGTGCTGGAGTCGCAGCGCGAACTGCTCCTCGCGTGTCCGGCGAATGCGCTCCAGCAGCTCGTCGTCCTTGAGGTTGTGCGCTTCGGAGGCCTTCACTGCTGCTCAGCCCCCTCGCGGTAGACGAACTTGGTGCGGATCGGAAGCTTGTGCCCGGCGAGGCGCATCGCATCCTTCGCCAGGGCCTCGGGGACGCCGGCCAGCTCGAACATGACCTTGCCCGGCTTGACGACGGCGACCCAGCCCTCCGGATTGCCCTTGCCCGAGCCCATGCGGGTCTCGAGGGGCTTCTTCGTGATCGGCTTGTCGGGGAAGACGTTGATCCAGACCTTGCCGCCGCGCTTGATCTTGCGAGTCATCGCGACTCGGGCGGCCTCGATCTGGCGGTTGGTGATCCAGCCGCGGTCGAGTGCCTTGAGGCCGTACTCGCCGAAGGCGACTGTCGTTCCTCCCTTGGAGTAACCGCGACGGCGTCCCCGCTGCTGCTTGCGGTAGCGAACCCGCTTCGGCATCAACATGGCTAGCGCCCGTCCTCGTCGGCTTGCTCGTAGCGATAGCCCTCGGGCATGACCTCTCCCTTGTTGATCCAGCACTTCACCCCGATGCGGCCGGTGGTCGTGCGAGCCTCGGTGAAGCCATAGTCGATGTCGGCGCGCAGGGTGTGGAGCGGCACCCGGCCGTCCGAGTAGCCCTCGGTGCGCGCCATCTCGGCGCCGCCCAGGCGGCCCGAGACCTGCACCTTGACGCCCTTCGCGCCGGAGCGCATCGCCGAGGTGAGGGCGCGCTTCATCGCCCGGCGGAAGGCGACGCGGTTCTGGAGCTGCTCGGCGATCGACTGCGCGACCAGCTTCGCGTCCAGCTCCGGGCGCTTGATCTCCTTGATGTTCACCTTGACGGGCTTGCCGGTGAGCTTGTGAAGCTCGCGTCGCAGCGCGTCGACCTCGGTGCCGGACTTGCCGATCACGATTCCCGGACGCGCGGTGGAGATGTCGACCTCGACCTCTCCGGAACCCTTCTTGATCGTGATCTCGGACAGGCCCGCGTGCGAGAGCTTGTTCTCGATGTGCGAGCGGATCGTCAGGTCCTCGTTGAGGTAGTCCGCGAAATCGCGCTCGTTGAACCAGTTCGACTTCCAGTCGTGGATGTAGCCGACCCTGAATCCCTCTGGATGAATCTTCTGTCCCATGCGTCTCAGTCCTCCGGCGTCAGCGCCACGACGATGTGGCTGGTTCGCTTGTTGATCCGGGTCGCGCGGCCCAGCGCCCGCGGCCGGTAGCGGCGCAGCGTGGGTCCCTCGTCGACGTGGATGTCCTTGATCAGGAGCTCGTCGGCGACGAGGTCGTGGTTCGCCTCGGCATTGGCGGCGGCGGACTCGATCAGCTTGCGGATGTCCTGGGCGGCACCGCGGGTCGAGAAGCGGAGCAGGGCACGGGCGTCCTCCAGCGGCATGCCGCGGACCTGATCGGCGACCAGGCGGGCCTTGCGCGGCGCGACGCGCACGAAGCGAGCGCGGGCATTGACCACCGGCCGCTCCGCGGGCTCGCTCTTCGCGGCCGACTTCCGCCTCGGGGCGGCCTTGGCCTTGCCCTCGGACCCGGCGGCCGGCTTCTTGGCCGTTGATTCGGCGGCGGCTTCTGTGGCCCCCTTTGTCCTGGCCGGGGTCCTCTTGGCGGCCGGCTGCTTCGCCGTGCTGGCCTCGGCGGCGCCCTTGCCCTTCGTCGCCGTCTCCTTCGGCTTCCTCGCCCTTGATCCGGCGGCGGTTTTTGTGGCCGCCTTCTTGTTGGCCGCCGGCTTCTTCGCCTGGTCCCTCTCGGTCTTCTTCTCGGCAGCCATGACTAGTCCCTCTCCCTCGCCGAGCCGGCGCCCGAGTGGGCGCGGAAGGTGCGGGTCGGGGCGAACTCGCCGAGCTTGTGACCGACCATCGACTCCGAGATGTAGACCGGCACGTGCTTGCGGCCGTCGTGGACCGCGATCGTGTGCCCGACCATCTCAGGGAAGATCGTCGAGTGCCTCGACCAGGTCTTCAGCATCTGCTTCTGGCCCGACTCGTTCATGGCGTTGACGCGCTTCATCAGCCGCTCCTCCGCCCACGGGCCCTTCTTCGTCGAACGTCCCATCGCCTACTTCCTCTTCCCGCGCCTGCGGCCGCGCACGATCAGCGCGTCCGAGGGCTTGCCCTTCTTACGTGTCCTGTAGCCGAGCGTCGGCTTGCCCCAAGGGGTGACCGGGTGGCCGCCGGGAGTGTGGTGGGCCTCGCCGCCGCCGTGCGGGTGGTCGACCGGGTTCATCGCGACGCCGCGGACGTGCGGCCTGCGGCCCTTGTGGCGGTTGCGGCCGGCCTTGCCCATGACCTCGTTCATGTGGTCCGGGTTGGACACGGCGCCGACGGTGCCCATGCAGCTGTCCGGCAC
>DATGDO010000060.1:0-20845 GCA_035310805.1 Solirubrobacterales bacterium | reverse complement strand
GTCGTGAAGGGGGTCGAGGTGTTGCCGACGGGTCCGACTTTGTAGCCGTGCTGCTTGAGCGGCGCCGCGGATTGCGCGGCCAGTCCCGGCGTGGCGGTGCCGTTGAGGACGGCGACCTTGGTCTGCCCGGGCGGGCAGGGCCCCTTCCCGTCCTCGGCCGCGGGCGTGGTCGAGGTGGAGCCACCACCGGTCAGCCGGGTGACGCCGAAGGCGATCCCGGCGAGCAGCAGGATCGCACCGACCACGACCACCGCGAGCGAGGCGGGCTCGGAGAGCCAGCCGGGACGCTCGCGGCCACCCTCAGAGGGACGGCGCCGACGCTGCTCGAATCTCTGCCGGCGCTGGGCCGCCTGCCGGGCGAGCTCCGCCCGCCTGAAGGCCTCAGCCTCGCTGGGGGCCGTGGCCGCCGCGGCGGCCGCGGCCTTCTCCGGCTCCTTGGTGGTGCCGGCGACCGCCGTCGCGGTCCTCTCGGCTGGAGCGACGGATTCGCCGTCTGCCTGGCCGCCCTCTACCAGGAAGCTCGCCTGCTCCCGCAGGCGACGCAGGTCACGCGCCTGAGCGAAATACAGCAGGGCGAGCAGAGCCAGGCCCAGGAACGAGGCGAGGCCCGCGAGAGCGCCGACATCCTTGAGAAGACTGCTCATGGCCGCGGCGCGGGATGTTAAGGGGCCCGTCCCCCATCGGGGCGCGTCCCTCGGCCGAGTTCCGGAGCGCCTGGCGGCCGAATGCGCTTAGGTGGTCAGGTCGTCGACCGGCAGAGCGGAGGCCCTTCGGTGCGAGACCAGCTCCACGGTCTGCACAGCGAGGTTGGCCTCGTCGCCGGAGCTGACCAGCGATTCGAGCCGGGTCAGGGTCCCATTGACCCACTCCGGATCGAGCGGGGCGTGGCGGACCGCCCGGACGATCCTGTCGGAGGCCGTGGGCTGGGGTCGTTCGTCCGAGTTGAAGAGCTCCTCGTGCAGCTTCTCGCCCCGCCGCGCGCCGACGAACTCGACGGCGATGTCGACCTCGGGCTCGTATCCCGCCAGCCGGATCATGTTGTGCGCGAGATCGACGATCTTCACCGGTTCGCCCATCTCCAGGACGAAGACCTCGCCGCTGGCGCCGCCGAGGTCGCCCGAGCGAATCACGAGCTGGACCGCCTCCGGGATGGTCATGAAGTAGCGGCTCATCTCCGGATCGGTGACGGTCACCGGTCCGCCGCGCTCGATCTGGCTGCGGAAGATCGGCACGACGCTTCCGGAGGAGGCCAGGACGTTGCCGAAGCGGACGGTGACGAAGCGGGTCTGCGGGTGCTTGCGGCCGGCCGCCTCCACGATCCACTCGGCCATCGCCTTGGAGGCGCCCATCACGGTCCTGGGATTGACGGCCTTGTCGGTCGAGACCAGGACGAAGCGCTCACATCCGGAGGTGACAGCCGTCTCGGCGGTGACCTTGGTGGCGATCGCGTTGTTGCGGATGGCCTCGAGCGGGTTCGCCTCCATCAAGGGGACGTGCTTGTAGGCGGCGGCGTGGAAGACGACCTGGGGCTTGAAGCGCTGCATCACCTCGAGCATGCGGTCGCCCTCCTTGCAGTCCGCGAGCACCGAGTCGATCCGGGTGAAGTGCCGCTCCTCGATCATCTCGCGGTCGATCCGGAAGAGGTTGTCCTCGGCGTGGTCGAGGACGACCAGGAGCTTCGGCCGTACCCTGGCGATCTGGCGGACGAGCTCGGAGCCGATCGAGCCACCGGCGCCCGTCACCAGAACGACCTTGTCCTGCATGTAGGCGCCGACCCGGTCAAGCTCCATCCGCACCGGCTCTCGACCGAGCACGTCCTCGACCTGGACCTCGCGCAGCTGCCGGGTGAGCTGGACGCCGCCCCGGAGCAGCTCGAAGACCGTCGGCAGCGTCCGCACGGGCACGTCGCGCTCCCTGCACGCCGTCACCACCCGGCCGCGCAGCACGCCGGGCGCGGAGGGGATCGCGATGATCACCTCGTCGGGGTGGAACTCGTCGAGGATCTCCCCGACCTCGTCGGTCGTCCCGAGGACGTTGATGCTGTGCAGCCGCATGCCGCGCTTTCGCGGGTCGTCGTCCAGGAAGCCGATCGCCCGCGCACCCAGGTTGGGGTTGAGCTGCAGCTCGCGGGCCACCATCTGCCCGCCCGAGCCGGCACCGACGACGAGCAGCCGGCGTGCGCCCCGCACCTCGCGGCGAGCCAGCCGCTCCACCAGGACCATGCGGGCGAGCAGCCGGGCACCTCCGATCAGGAAGACAGTGAGCAGGAAGTAGGTGACGACGACGGAGCGCGGGATCTGGTCGTGGAACGGCTTCAGCAGCAGGAAGGTGATCGCCAGGATCGCCGTGGAGACCGCGCAGGCGCGCAGCACGCCGATCATGTCCGGCAGGCGGAAGTAGCGCCACCACTTCTCGTAGAGACCGAAGGCGTAGAGGACGATCAGCTGACCGACCACCACGAACCCGATCGAGTTCCCGAGCATGTGGTCGTAGCGATCGGGGATGCCACCGGGGGCGTCCAGGAACCGCAACCTGAAAGCCAGGTAGTAGGCCGTCGCGACGAGAATTGCATCCGCGGCGATCTGGCCCAGGCGGTGCCTGTAGACGGGGTGCTTGAGCCGCTCCACGCCGCCAGAACTCTAGCCCTCGCCGGACCGGCGGTGAGAATCGGCTTATGCGAGGCGAACCAGCCTGCAACGCCTTACCATCCCGCCCCTGTGACGGGCCTCGTACTCCTGACCGGCGCGGTGACCGACAAGCTGGTCGACTTCGCCACCAACCTGATCGGGGACGCCGGGTACGCCGGCGTCTTCGTGTTGATGACGCTGGAGAGCGCGTTGATCCCGATCCCGAGCGAGGCGACCATGCTGTTCGCCGGCTTCAAGGTGAACGACGGGACGCTGACCCTCTTCGGCATCGTCGCCGCCGGAGTCCTGGGCAACCTGGTCGGCTCCTGGATCGCCTACGCGCTCGGCTACTTCGGCCGGCTGGAGCTGGTCGAGCGTCATCCGATCTTCCACGCCAACAAGCGCTACCTGGACTGGGCGGACGACTGGTTCAACCGGCACGGGGACGCGACCGTCTTCTTCTCGCGGATGCTGCCGATCATCCGCACGTTCATCTCGCTGCCCGCCGGCGTGGCGAGGATGCCGTTCTGGCGATTCACCTGGCTGACGTTGGCCGGCTGCATCCCGTGGGTGCTCGCCCTGGGGATCCTGGGCGAGGCGGTCGGCAGCAAGTGGAACGACTGGAAGGACCGGCTGCACTACCTCGACTACATGGTCCTGGCCGGCATCGTGGTGCTGATCCTCTGGGCGCTGATCAGGCGCCGCCGCGACCGTCTCCAGCCGGCGACCGATGAGCGAGGGGGCTCCGATGACGCGAGGGCGCGCGGCAGCACGTCCCGTGAGACGTCAGAGGAGCAACCCGTTTCGTGATGAAGCCGTCGAGGGCGATCGTCCTCGGCGCCGTCCAGGGGCCGACCGAGCTTCTCCCAGTCTCCAGCTCCGCCCATCTCACGCTGATCCCCTGGCTGGTGGGCTGGGACGAGGACGGACGCGATCCCGAGCTGCAGAAGAGCTTCGAGGTCTCGCTGCACGCCGGCGCCGCCGCGGCGCTCCTGATTGGGCAGCGGCGGGTGATCGCCGAGGAGCTGCGCTCGTTCGACGCCCGCAAGGCCTCCGTGCTGGCGCTCTCATTCCTGCCCCCGGCCGTCTGCGGCCTCGCGCTCGAGCGCCCGATCGAGCGGCGGCTGGGGGGACCGCTCTCCACCGCGATCGGCCTGCTCGCCGGGGCCGCGGCGATGGTCGTCGCCGATCGCAGGCCACAGCTCCGCGACCGGGGCCGGGCGACCGCTGCCGACGGGCTGGCACTCGGGCTGGCCCAGGCGGCCGCACTCGCGCCGGGCATCTCGCGCAACGGGGCCACCCTGACCGCCGCGCGCTGGCGTGGCTTCACGCGGCAGCACTCCAACTTGCTCTCCCGCACCGTCGCGCTGCCGGTGATCGTCGGCGCCGCGATCCTCAAGGGGGTCCGCCTGCGCCGCCGGGGTCTGCCGGAGGAGCAGCGCAGCCCATTCGCCGCCGGCACCGCGACCTCGTTCGCCTCGACGCTCGCCTCCCAGGAGCTGATCCGGCTGGTCGAGCGCGACAGCGCGCTCTGGCCCTATGCCGCCTACCGCGCCGGCCTGGCCGGGATGGTGCTCGGCCGGATCTGGCGGAGGCGTCGCCGCCTGAGGTCCTCCCATACGCAACCCATGCGCGTCGCTTCACCGGCTTCTGGCGACGGTTCCCTGGCTGCGGGCAACGGCTCCCCCGGCAGGGCCTCCTCGCCGGCCGGTTCCCGGAGGAGGTCGGGTTGAGCGAGGACGCCTACGCGAAGGCCGGCGTCAGCCAGGGCGATGCGGATTCCGCCGTCGCCTCCCTCGTCTCCGCGCTGGCCTCCGCTCCTCCGGGCCAGAGCCGACAGGTCCTCGCCAGTGGCCACTACGCAAACGTGGTGCGTCTGGACGAGCGCACGGGGATCGCCCTCAGCACCGACGGCGTCGGGACCAAGCTGGTCCTCGCCGAGCAGCTCGGCCGCTGGGACACGGTCGGAATCGACTGCGTGGCGATGAACGTCAACGACGTGGTCTGCGTCGGCGCCGAGCCGCTCGCGATGGTCGACTACCTGGCGGTGGAGCGGGCCGACGCCGAGATCGCCGGCGCGATCGGTGTCGGTCTGGCGCGGGGCGCCGAGCTGGCCGGGATCGAGATCGTCGGAGGCGAGCTCGCACAACTCGGCGAGATCGTCAACGGCCTCGACCTGGCCGGCGCCTGCTTCGGGGTCGTCTCGCTCGACGCCCTCGTGACCGGCGCCGCGATCGAGCCGGGCGATGCGCTGATCGGGCTGCCCTCCTCAGGGCTGCACTCGAACGGCTACACGCTGGCGCGCTCGGTGCTGTCTGGGATCGGGCTCGAGGACGAGCGGCTCGGGCGCCCCCTCGGCGAGCTCCTGCTCGAGCCGACCGAGATCTACGTCAAGCCGGTCGTCGAGCTGCTGCGCTCGTCCGTCGATGTGCGCGGCCTCGCGCACATCACCTCGGGTGGCCTGGGCAACCTGCTCCGGCTCGAGGCCGAGGTCGCCTACGAGGTCGACGACCCGCTGCCGGTCCCGCCGGTCTTCTCCTTGATCCAGGAGCTCGGCGAGGTCAGCGACGGGGAGATGGGCGAGGTCTTCAACATGGGCTGCGGCTTCTGCGTAGTCGTCGCGGCGGCCGACGAGGCGCCGGCCCTCGAGATGCTGCGGACGCACTACCCGGGCGCGAGCCGGATTGGAAGGGCCGAGCAGGGTCCGCCCGAGATCCGCCGGGCAGCCTAGGCCGGCTCCCAGATCACGCCGGTCAGCCCGCGAACGGGCCGGAGCTTCCAGTCGCGAGCGAGCGCCCAGAGCTCGGCCTCGAGCACCGGGAGCGGCTTCTCGGCGAGGATCTCCAGCTCCCGGGTGGCGCAGCGGCCGAACCTCCGCACCGCCTCGACGGGTCCCAGCGCGCCTTCGTTGACCTGGCGAGCGCCGGCTGCCAGGGCCGCGTCCCGGAGGGCGGGATGGGAGCGAGCGCCGCCCCAGACGCCGCGCCGGGAACCGTCCTCCCCGGTGAACAGCGCCGAGGGGAAGCTGAGGCGCTCGTGGCCCTCCGTGCGGCGGACGGCCCCGGCCTCCCGTGCCTCCTCCGGCGGGTTGCGGACCTCGTCCAGGTCACCCCCGAACGCCTCCGTGATCGCATGGGAGCGGAGGTCGACCTCGAAGCGGTCGCGGTCGATCCGGGCGGGCCCCGCGGCGGCGATCAGAGCGTCGGCGTGATCGAGCTTGCGGCGCTCGAACATGATCCCCTCGCGGAGGACCCGCAGGTAGCGGTAGCCGGCCTCCCATCCCTGCTCGGCGGCTGCCTTGACGGCCTGACAGGCCGGGTAGGTCGAGGTCAGTGGGCTCTCGGTCCAGACACGCGGGTCGGTCGGCATCAGGCCATTGGCCGCGACCTCCAGCCAGTGCGAGATCAGATCGGCGAAGCAGTCCGGGCCGTTCCCGATGCCCCCCTCCTCGTCGCGGTACTCGCGCCCATAGCGCCGGGCGAGCCCGCCCATCACCCAGGCGAACTCGAGGTCGCCCTCGAACTCCCACATCAGTCGGCGCAGGGCGGGCTCGGCGGCCCATGACCAGGGACAGGCGGGATCGGTGTAGAAGCGAACCTGGACAGTCATCATTCGGTCGGGTGCAAGCTCTCAGCGGCGGGGACACCCGAGGGCGAAAATACACGTCGATGCAAAGGTCACTCAGTTGGAACGTTTGAGCTCCACGGTTCTCTCGGGCCGCTACCGGCTCGAATCCAAGCTCGGCTCCGGCGGCATGTCGACCGTCTACCTGGCGCTCGACGAGGTCCTCGATCGCCCCGTGGCGATCAAGCTGCTGCATCGCGAGATCTCGGAGGAGGCGGACCAGCTCGAGCGCTTTCGGCGCGAGGCCAGGGCGGCGGCCCGCCTCTCGCATCCCAATCTGGTCGGTGTGATCGACGCGGGCGAGGACGACGGCCGCCCCTACATCGTCTTCGAGTACATCGAGGGGCGCACGCTGAAGCGGCGCATCCAGGAGGAGGGCGGCCTCCCGGTCGACGAGGCGGTCGCCTACGCGATCGAGATCGGCCGCGGCCTGACCGCCGCCCACGCCCGCAGGCTCGTCCACCGCGACGTGAAGCCGCAGAACGTCCTGATCGACCCCGACGGCCGCGCCAAGGTGACCGACTTCGGCATCGCCCGCTCCCTCGAGTCGAAGGGCCTGACCGCGACCGGCAGGGTGCTGGGCACCACCGACTACGTCTCCCCCGAGCAGGCGATGGGCGAGGACGTCGACGAGCGCTCCGACGTCTACTCGCTCGGCGTCGTCCTCTACGAGATGCTGACCGGCGACGTGCCGTTCCGGGCCGAGACCCAGGTCGGGGTGGCGATGAAGCACGTCAACGAGCCCATGCCGGACGTCCAGGCGAAGCGTCCCGAGGTCTCGGCCGCGGTCGCCTCGGTCGTCGATCGTGCCACCACCAAGGATCCGCGCGACCGCTACGACACCGTCGCCCAGATGGTCCGGGACCTGGAGCAGACCCTCGAGGTTGAGGCCGCCCGCCGGGGTGGCACCAGCGGCGAGGCGACCAGCGTGCTCGACTCGGTGCCGGCCGAGCGACGCCAACTGGGCGGCCAGCGCCGATCGAGGCTCGGCGTCGCAATGGGGATCATCGGGATCGCCCTGATCGCCGCCGCCCTGGTCTTCGGGGGTGAGCACATTCACCTGGGCGACGGCATCACGCCCGGCGGCGGCGGCACCGAGATCCGGCTGCCCGCCGACGCCGCGAGCGAGTTCGACCCGCCCCCGGGTGACGAGCACGAGACCGGGACCCAGCGGGAGGCGATCGACTCGAACCCCACCGGTACGGCCTGGACGACCGAGCACTACGACAGCCAGGATTTCGGCGGCCTCAAGGACGGCGTCGGCCTGGCGATCGACGCGGGCTCCAACGTGACCGCGAAGTCGATGCAGATCAGAAGCCTGACGCCCGGCTGGGACGCCCAGATCTACCAATCCGGCGGCTCCCCGCCCAGCTCGCTGTCGGGGTGGGGTCAGCCCGTCGCCAGGGTCAGCGACGGGGGCGAGAACGAGACCGTCAACCTCCCCGGCCGGCCCGCCCAGTCTTTCCTGATCTGGATCACCAAGGCGCCGTCCGCCAAGGACGACCCGGGCCGCTACCAGATGGAGATCTCGGACGTTCGGCTTCTCAGGTAGCCGAAACTAGAACTCGTACAAGCGCGCCTGCTCGTAACGCTCGATCCCGAGCTCGACGAGCCGGTCGCAGAGCTCCGGGTAGGAGATCCCGTCAGCCTCGAGGAGCCTGCCGTAGACGCTGGTCTCAGTGAAGCCGGGGATCGTGTTGAGCTCGTTGACGAGGACCTCCTCCCCGTCGACGAAGAAGTCGCAGCGCGCCAGCCCGCTGCACCCGCAGAGCACGAAGACCCGGCGCGCCAGCTGGCGGAGGCGCTCGGTGGCGTCCGCCGAGATCTCCGCGGGCACGACCAGCTCCATGCCGCCCTCCGCGTACTTGGCTTCGTAGTCGTACCAATCGTGGCCCTTGGTGACGATCTCGCCCGGTGGTGAGGCGACCGGTTCGTCGTTGCCGAGCAGTGCGCACTCGACCTCCTTGCCGGGAGCAGGCGCCTCGACGATCACGCGGGGGTCGTGGCGCTGCGCCCGCTCGACCGCCCGGTCGAGCTCGTCCTCCCCCGACGCCGGCGCGATGCCCACGCTGGAGCCGAGCCTGGCGGGCTTGACCCAGACCGGCCGCCCGAAACCGGAAGCGAGCTCGCGCCACTGATCCTCCCCGGCGCGGCAGTAATCGACCTGCGGGACCCCGTGGCGGGCGAGCAGGTCCTTGAAGACGAGCTTGTCCATGCAGATCGCCGACGCCTCGACGCCCGAGCCGGCATAGGGGATGTCGAGGACCTCGAGCAGGCCCTGGACGCTGCCGTCCTCGCCACCGGGGCCGTGCAGCACCGGGAAGGCGAGGTCGCAGCCCAGCAGGCCGTCACCCGGAGAGAAGCTGACCGGATCCCCCTCCGCCGACCAGCGCCCATCCCGCCCGATCGTCACCTCGACCGTCTCGTGACCCGCCTCCCTGAGGCCGGCGGCCACCGAGGCGGCCGAGCGTACGGAGACGGCATGCTCGCTCGAGATCCCACCTCCGAGCACCGCCACCCTCATGGCGTCGTCGCGGTCGGGGGACTGACGCCGACGGAGATCGTCACGGTGTCGCCGCGCTGGCCGCGGGACCCTCCGGGCGGGAACTCGGAGATCACCCGTCCGACCTCGGTGGGGTCGGCGGTCGTCTCCTCGGTCACCGCAACCGTGAATCCAGCCTTCTTCAGCGCGGTGACCGCCGTCTTCCGGGTCTGGCCGGTGACGTCCGGCACGGTGATCGCGCCTGTCGAGGCGAAGATGGTCACCTGCGAGCCGCGCGCGACGCGCTTGCCCGCGCCGGGACTCTGGCTCAGGACCTTGCCCTGCGGCTCCGTCGAGTCGCGCTGGACCTCGGCCCCGGCGAGGCCCGCGTTCTGCAGCGTCGTCAGGGCGACCTGGTCTTCGAGACCGACCACGTTCGGGACGGTCACCGTGTTGGCGCCCCGCGAGATCAGCAGGGTCACAGGCTGGGCGGTCGACAGCTGCGTCCCGGCCGCCGGCTCCGTTCCGATCACCGCGCCCCGCGGCACCGAGTTCGAGTAGCGCTGCTTCGTGATCACCTGAAACCCCTGCTTTTCCAGGCGTTTTGTCGCAGCGGCCGGGCTGAGGCCCGCGACGCTGGGCACCGAGACGACCGCGGGCCCGGAGCTGACGCTGAGCGTCACCGTCGACCCCTCCTCCGCCTTGCCGCCGCCGCGATCGGTCGGGATCGGATCCTGCTCCACGACCTGATTGCGCGGGACGAAGCTCGGCACCGCCTTGATCCGCCACCCCAGACCCTGCTTGTCGAGGATCTGGGTCGCGACGTTGACGTCCTTGCCGATCACATCCGGCACCGAGACGTGCGCCGGCCTGGTCAGCGCGAAGGCGACCAGCGCGGCGACGCCGGCGGCCAGCAGGCCGAGGACGATCCAGCGCCATCGGCCCCGCCGCTCCCGCTCCACCTCCTCGTATTCCTCCTCCTCGCCGGGAACGTCGGCCTCACCCTCCGGGGAGACCGCCGCGTAGGCGGCGGTGTCCTGCGGGCGGGGAGCGTCGGGGGCCCGCTCGGCCGCGTCGAGCGCCTTCAGGAAGGCGTCGGCGTCCTTGAAGCGCGCCTCGGGATCCTTGGCCAAGGCCCGCATCACGACCGCATCCAGCGCCGGCGGGACATTCGGGTTGATCGCGCTCGGCCGCCGGGGCGCCTCGGATACCTGCTTGAGCGCCACCGCCACCGCGCTGTCGCCCGCGAACGGGACCCGGCCGGTGAGCGCCTCGTAGAGGATCACCCCGATCGAGTAGATGTCGGAGCGGAGCGTCGTCGGCTTGCCCTGCGCCTGCTCCGGCGAGAGGTACTGGGCCGTGCCCATCACCGAGCCCGTTGCGGTGATGTCGGAGTTCTCGCCGCCGCGGGCGATCCCGAAGTCGGCGACGCGGGCGCGGCCCTCGTCGTCGATCAGGACGTTCTGCGGCTTCAGGTCGCGGTGGACGATGCCCTTGCGGTGGGCGAACCGGGCCGCGTTGAGAATCTGGCGCGTGAAGTCGATCGCCTCCTGGATCCCCATCCCCCCCCTGACGAGCTCCTTGAGCGAGGGCCCGTCGACGTATTCCATCGCTATGAAGTAGGTGTCGCGGAAGACCCCCCGGTCGAACACCCCGACCACGTTCGGATGCTGGAGCCCGGCCGCCGACTGCGCCTCGCGCTGGAAGCGCTGCACGAACTCCTTGTCCTGGGCGAAGCGGTCGTGGAGGATCTTGATCGCGACGTCGCGGTCGAGCTCGGTGTCCTCGGCGAGCCAGACGTCCGCCATCCCGCCAGCGCCGATCTTCCGCTCGAGGCGGTAGCGCTGGTCGACGACGGTGCCCTTGCGCGGATTAGCCACGGCGGCCACCTCCGGAGCCTCCGCCAGGCGAGCGACGGCTCGCAGCCGCCCAGGGGCGACCAGGGCGGTGGTCGCCTTGACCAGCGGCCATCAGCCTCCGCCCGCCTGAGCGAGGATCGTCTCGGCGACGGACTTGAAGATCGGTCCGGCGGTCGGCCCGCCGAAGCCGCTGGTCCGCTCCACCGTCACCGCGATGGCGATCTTCGGATCGTTCGCGGGGGCGAAGCCGATGAACCATGCCTGGTTGACGCCGCCCGAGACCTCGGCGGTACCGGTCTTGCCGGCCACGTCGATTCCCGACACCGCCGCGGCGGTGCCCGTTCCCTCCCGGACGACGCTTTGCATCATGGTGTTGAGCTGGGAGGCCGTCTGCTCGCTCATCACGTCGCTCTGCTTGGCCGGGCTCAGCTTGGTCTCGCGGCCGTCGGGATCGATCACCTTCGACCAGAGCCTCGGCTCCATCAGCGTGCCCTTGTTGGCGACCGCCGCAGCAACCTCGGCCATCTGCAGCGGGGTGACGCGCAGCCGCTCCTGCCCGATCGCCACCCGGCCGATATCGATGGGGTCGCTGCTGGTCAGGAGGCGATTCCCGTTGTAGACGCCGCTCGCAGCGAGCTGGAAGCCGGGATAGTCGAGCCGCGGCTTGGCGTTGAACCCGTAGCGGGTCATGTACTTCAGCATCGTGTCCTTGCCCAGCCTCTCGCCCGCCTGAGCCCACCAGGTGTTCACGGAGTTGGTCAGGGCGGTGGTCATGTCGATGTCCCCGAACTGCTCCCCTCCCGCGTTCGAGAGCGGAACCCCGCCGATCAGCTGCGGCGAGCGGCCGCTGAGCACCGAGCTGGGGCTGAACTCTCCGCTGTCCAGTGCCGCCGTGGCGGTCACGACCTTCATCGTCGAGCCGGGCGGATAGCCGGCCTGCGTGGCGCGGTTGAAAAGCGGGGCGCTGTTCTCGGTGTTGAGGCGCCGGAAGGCGTTCGAGTTCTGGACCTGGTTGGGGTCGTATTCGGGGACGCTCGCCATCACGCGGACCTCGCCCGTGGAGGGCACGATCGCGACCACCGAGCCGCGCTGGCCCCCGAGCCCGTCGATGGCCGCCCGCTGCGCCTGGGGATCGAGGGCAGACTGGACCTTGTCCCCAACCTGGGCGTGCCCCTGGAGCTGGTCCAGGACCGAGAGGAACTCGGTCTTGTTCCCGACGAGCTCGTCGTTGTGGGAGAGCTCGAATCCCACACGCCCGCGGTCCACGAAGCTGTACCCGATCGGGTTTCCGAACAGCGGTCCCTGCGGGTAGCGACGCACGTAGATCTTGTTGTTGCCCTTGCCCCGCGGGATCGAGCGGGCGATCACGGAGCCGTCGGCGGCGAGGATGTCGCCGCGGTGGATCTTCTCCTCCTCGAGCAGGGGCCTGCGGTTGGCGCTGTTCGCCTTCAGCGAGCTGGAGTCGAAGATCGACCAGTACGAGGTGAAGCCGAAGAGCAGCGCGTAGAGGACGAGGATGAAGCCGAAGAGCCTGACGATCTGGCGGTTCACTCCAGCGCCTCCGCCTGGCTCTCGAGCCGCACCCGTCGCCTCGACTTGTCCGAGACCATCAGCAGCAGAGCGAGCAGGATGAAGTTGGCGACGATCGAGCTGCCGCCGTAGCTGATGAAGGGCAGCGTCACGCCGGTCAGCGGGATCACCCGGGTGACCCCGCCGATGATCACGAACGCCTGCAGGGCGAAGATCGCCGTCAGACCCGTGGCGAGCAGCTTGGAGAAGCCGTCCTCCGCGAGGATCGCGGTCTTGAAGCCCCGCTCCGCGATCAGCGCGTAGATCAGCACCACAGCGGCTCCGCCGAAGAGCCCCAGCTCATCGACGATCACGGCGTAGATGAAATCCGTGTGCGGGGCGGGCAGGATCGCCCCGCAGGACGGGAAGTCGTGGCAGCCGGTCGCGCCGGGCAGCTGCACCAGGGAGTTGCCGAGACCCCTGCCGAAGAGCCCTCCATCCGCCTGCGCAAAGATCGATTGGGAGATCTGGTAGCCGCTCCCCCCTGCGTCCTGGAACGGGTCGAGCCAGACGTCGAAGCGCTGCTGGATGTGCGCGGCGGTATGGGCGAAGAACCAGGCGCCAACCACGAACATCAAGAGACCGATGATCACGAACGAGATCCGGGCGGTCGCGACGTAGATCAGCGCCAGGAAGGCGCCGAAGAACATCACCGAGCTGCCCAGGTCGCGGATGAAGACGAGCAGGAGCATCGCGGCGCCCCAGACGACCAGCAGCGGGCCGAGGTGCTTGAGCGGCGGCAGCACCACCCCGGCGACCGTCCGGGCCCCCACCACCAACACCTCGCGCCGCTCGTTCAGGTAGCTGGCCAGGAAGACGACGATGCAGATCTTCGCCAGCTCGGTCGGCTGGAAGGTGATCGGCCCGAGGTCGACGGCGAGGAACGCGTCATTCGTCGCGTGGCCGAGGAAGCGCGGCAGGATCAGCAGGATGATCCCCGTCAGGGCGATCAGGTACCGGTACCGCTCGAGCGCCTCGTAGTCGCGCAGGAAGATGATCGTGGCCGAGAAGAGGATGAGGCCGAGCACGAACCAGTTGGCCTGGTCTCGGGCGAGGCCCTCGTCGAGCCGGTAGAGCATCACCATCCCGAAGCCGGCCAGCAGCGCCACCAGGGGGAAGAGGAAGGGATCCGCATCCGGTAGCCGGATCCGGATCACGATGTGGGTGGCGATGCAGAGGGCGAGGAAGTACCCGCCGTAGAAGACGCTCAGGTTGCCGAGCTGATCCGAGTTGGTGATCAGCACGGCGGTGAACCCGGCCGTGACCAGGAGCGCGACCGGGATCAGGGCGAAAAGCTCGCGGCTGCGCGCGCTCAACTCTTCTGCGCCTGCTCGCCCTTGGCGCCGGAAGCGGACTTCTTGCTCTTCTTGGCGGGTGGTGGAGGTGGCGGAGGCGGCAGTCCCTCGGTCGGCCTCAGCTTGATGTCGTTGACGAGATCAGTGGCATCACCCTTGCCCCTCAGCGTGTGGCCTGTGACCGCCCTCTGCCGCTCCTCGGAGAGGGTGCCCTCCTGCACCGGCACCGAGTACTGCTTCGAGTAGAGGCTGATGCCGAGCGGCAGCTCGTACGGCAGGCCTCGATAGAGGGCGACGTTGCCCTGGTCGTCGGTGCCGAGGAAGTAGACGGAGCGGGCGAGCAGGAGGCCGCCGCCGATCAGGACCGCCGCCGCAAGCAGCGCCAAGCCGATGCCGATCAGCCGCCGGCGACGGGAGGGAGCGGGCATGGGGCCGCGGCCCCGGATCCGGTCGGTGGCGGCGCGCACCCGCTCGCCCGTCAGGCCAGCGGTCTCGGCGGTCCGGGCGATCAGGGTGGCGCTCTCCTCGGCCTCCTTCGCGTCGGCGTCGGCGAGCCGGAAGGCGACCGCGGTGATGTTGTCGCGGCCGCCGCCGCGGTTCGCCGCGTCGACCAGCTTGTTGACTGCGCTCCGCAGGCTCCTCGCCTCCGCCAGGATCTCCCGGATCTCGTCGTCGGAGACCATCGTGGTGAGGCCGTCGCTGCAGAGCAGGAAGACGTCGCCGTCCTTTGCAGCGAAGGTCATCGTGTCGACGTTCACGC
Source organism: Solirubrobacterales bacterium (assembly GCA_035310805.1). GTDB lineage: Bacteria > Actinomycetota > Thermoleophilia > Solirubrobacterales > 70-9 > DASUPK01. Next base: position 6,629 of record DATGDO010000060.1, on the reverse strand, counting down.
TCGGCTCCGGGCCGAGAGCCCGGGTGATGATCGATCGCTGCGGGTGCTCCTCCGCCTGCTCCTCGGTGAGCCGGCCCTGGCGCCGCAGCTCCTCCACCAGGGAGTGGTCCTTGGTCAGCCGCTTGAGCTGCCCGTCGCGGTAGACGTAGGCGCGACTGTCGCCGACATGGCCGAAGGCGACCTCGTCGTCGCGGACCATCGCCGCCGTCAGGGTCGTGCCCATGCCGGCGTGAGAGGAGTCCTCCTGGGCGAGCCGATGGATCTCGCGGTTCGCGCGCTGCGCGATCTCCTCGAGCTGGCCCTCCGCGGGCGCGTCGTCGCTGAGCTGCCCGCGGCGCTCGAAGGCCCCGGCGGCGATCCGGGAGGCGACCTCGCCGGCCTGGGCTCCCCCCATCCCATCGGCGACCGCGAACAGGGGCGCCCGGGCGAAGTAGGAGTCCTCGTTGGCGTGGCGTTGGCGCCCGGTGTCTGTCTTGTGAGCCTCTTCTGCGACGGTCAGCATCAGGAGACCTCGAAGCGAAACTCGGTGTCGCCGATTCGGATCATGTCACCGGGAGTGAGCTCGGCCTCTCCGTGCAACTCGCGGGAGTTGAGCAGGGTGCCGTTGGTCGAGTTCAGGTCCTCGACGAAATAGCCGCCGGACCGGTTGAACACCCTGGCGTGGAAGCCGGACGCGTAGCGGTCGTCGAGCCGGATGTCGGCGTCGGCGGAGCGGCCCAGGGAAACGCCGCCGAAGAGGTCGAAGTGCTCGCCCTTGGGCAGCCCGCCGCCCTCCTGGACGACGAGGAAGGCGTCGGTCGCTCCCTGATCGCCGCCGAGGACCTCGTGATAGCCCGTCTCGTAGCCGGGCGAAGCCGTCCCCCGCAGGTCGCGGAGCGCCATGCGTGTGACCCAGAACAGGAACAGATAGAGCACGGCCAGGAAGCCGAACTTGAGCGCTACCGCTAGCGGCTCGAGATCGTTCACTGCTCGATGTCGAAGGCGAAGACCTTGGTTCCCAGGGTGATCTCGTCGCCCGGGGACAGGCGGGCGTTGGCGACGCGGCGGCCGTTGACCTTCACCCCGTTGGTGGAGTTGAGGTCGACGATCTGCCAGTCGCCCACACTCGACCGGCGCAGCTCGGCATGCCTGCGCGAGATGTTGGGGTCGTCGATGATGCAGTCGCATTCCTTGGAGCGCCCGAGCGTCGCCGTCGGGCCATCCAGGACGTAGCGCCGGTCGTCAACGGAGACGATCGCGCGGGTCTCGGCGTAGACGGCATCCGGGCGCCGCTTGGAGCGGGCCTTCTGGGCCTGGGTCGCCGAGTAGACCATCGTGTGGCCGTGCTCCCCCTGCATGGGCTCCGCGCCCTGTCGCTGAGGCGGGCGCACCAGGCGCGTCTGGATCCCGAACTCCCCGAGACGGAGACGCTCGTCCTGGTCCAGGTTGACAACCGGGCGGGTGAGCAGGTCGTAGTCGTGATGGCGCGCGTGCTCGAGGAGGTGGCCGCTGAGCTCCTGGGCCAGCGAGGACTCGTAGTCCTTGAAGCGCTCGTAGTCGTCCTGGCAGAGCCAGACCGTGTACTCGTTCGGCACGTAGACGCGCTGCACGGAGGCGGTCTTGTGGGCATCCATCTCCTTGGCGAGCTTGCGCGCGATCTCGACCGGCTGCACGCCGGAGCTGAAGGCGCGGCTGAAGACGCCCTCGACGAGGCCCTCTATGCGAGCTTCAAGGTTGCGCAGAACGCTAATCGGAGAATCCTTGTGGGTTGGGCGGCGGCTCGGGCGGAGCCGGGGTGCAAAATGCTAGTGCCCTACGCCACGCAAGAGCGTCGGACCGGGGCTCGTCGAGGATCGGTCGGGGTAGTTCGAGGGCGGGCCCAGCCTGCGAGTGAGGAGCGCGGCCACGACCGCGGCCAGGAGGGCGCCGAATAGCAGGCCCGGCGGGCTCGCGCTGCCTGCGACCAGGCGGAGCGCGGTGATCAGCCCGGCGGCCCAGATCAGTGCACCGAGGGCGTCGATGAGCGGCGCGCGGCCTCGCACCAGGACGGGTAGGACGAGCGCAGCGGCCGCGAAGATTCCAGCGGCGGCGAGCACCGACCCGTCGATCAGGGGGGCGATCACGTCGCTGATCGCGGTGCTGGCCGACCCGTTCCACCCGGCCGGGGGATCCGCCACTGGGCCGAGCAGCAGGGTGCGGTGGGCAAGCTCCTCCCAGGCCGCGATCCAGATGTACCCGATCCCTCCCAGCAGGGCTCGGCCCGCGGCGCCGCGGGTCAGCCCCGCCAGGGCCGGATACACGGGACCGAGACCGAGGAGGCCGAGGATCGGGGCGAGACCGGGGAGCGCGATCGCCTCGGGGTCGATGGCGGGTGCCAGCAGGGGAGCCCCCAGGACCGCGACCAGCGCCGCCGCGCCGGGCTCGCCGGACCCGATCGCGAGCCAGAGGACGGTGAGGGCGAGCTGCAGCGCATAGGCGGGGCGGGGCCGTCCCAGGGCGAGCGCCCCGGGGATCAGCGCGACGAGCACGATCGGCGCCGGAGCCCCGGTCGCGATCAGCGCGGCCAGGCCGAGGGCGCCGACTCCTGCGCCGGGGAGCGCACGGGCGAGCCGATGCCGTGAGCGATCCGTCAGCGGCGGCTCGCCGTCGACACCGGCGATCGCCGGCAGGGGATCGCCGGCGAGCTCGTTGACGTGGGCGGCCAGGACGACCTCCAGCTCGGAAGCGAGAGGACGAAGCTCCGGGTCCGGATCCAGCGCAGCGTCGATCACCTCGCTGAGCGCCTCCGGCAGGTCCGGCCGGAGGGCGGACAGGGGTGCGATGGGCTCACCGATCGCCCGGGCGGTCGCCGCCGGGCCCAGCCTGAGCAGGGGGTGCTCGCCGGTGAGACACTCGTAGATCGTCAGGGCGAGGGAGTAGACGTCGGCTGTCGGGCCGGGGCGCAACCCGTCCGCCTGCTCCGGCGCCATGTAGGCGAGGGTCCCGACCACCGCACCGGTGGCGGTCAGCGTCCGCTCTCCCGCGATGCGGGCGATCCCGAAGTCGACGAGCTTCGCCTCCTCCCCCGGCCCCACCAGGATGTTCTCCGGCTTCACGTCGCGATGGACGACCCCGGCCCGGTGCGCGTGGGTGAGCGCCGCGGCGGCGTCGGCCCCGACCCGCGCGACCAGGCGGTCGGTGAGCTCCCCCTTGCGGCCGAGTGCCCGCAGGGTGTCGCCCTCGATCAGCTCGGAGACCAGGAAGGCCCGCTCGCCGTCGGTGGCGAGCTCGTAGAGCGTGGCGATGTTGCGATGGGAGAGACGGGCGACGGCCTGGGCCTCGCGCGTGACCCGCGGCGCGCCGTGCCCGCGCGCGATCACCTTGACGGCGACCGGCCGCTGCAGCCGCTCGTCCCAGGCGCGGTAGACGTTGCCGAAGCCGCCGCTGCCGATCCGGCCCTCGATTCGGAATCTGCCCAGGATTCGCTCGCCCACCATGGCCTCTCCTGATTCTGTGCACGCGTGCCTGTTCCTGCGCGCGGCGCGCTACGCGATCAGGTCGCCGGCGGCAGCGGCTGCGGTCTGACGGGTTCGCTTCAGGCTCCCCCTCTGCTCCCGGAGGGAGCGGCCTGGTGGCCGGTTGGGGGTTCATACTGAGGCCGGTTTGGCATTCCTCGATGAGGAACAAGAGGACCTGGTCGTGGCCGACGAGCCGGAGCGACAGAGGCGCAGGGTCGGGGGGCCCCAGCGGCGACGCCAGCAGTTCCTGGTCCGACGCCTGATCGGCGTCGGAGTGGGACTCGCCTTCCTGATCCTGATCGTGATCGGGATCAGGGGCTGCCTCGAGGCGCGCTCCGATCGCGCCCTGCGCAACTACACCTCGGACATCGCCACGATCATGCAGCAGTCCGAGCAGAGCGGCAAGGACTTCTTTCAGCTCCTCAACGGCCCGACCGGATCGAGCTCGCTGGACGTCCAGAACCAGGTGCTCGCGCAGCGGGACGCCTCCGAGACCCTGCTCGATCGCGCCCACAAGGTCAGCACCCCCGGGCAGATGAAGGACGCGCAGAGCGCGGTGATCCTCAGCCTGACACTTCGCCGCGACGCCCTCACCTCGATCGCCAGCAACGTCGGTCAGGCGACCGCCCGGGCGCAGACCGGCAACGCGATCTCGACGATCAGCGATGCGATGGGCTCGCTCTACGCCAGCGACGTCCTCTGGACCCAGATCGGCTCACCCGAGATCAAGAAGGTCCTGCGGGACGAGAACGTCGACGCCCCGGCCATCCCGCCCGGCAAGTTCATGCCGGCGAACGCGACGGACTTCCTGAACCAGGCAACGCTGGTCACCAAGCTCAACGGGATCACGGGCCAGACCGCAACCACCGGCGGCACCCACGGGCTGCAGCTGGTCCAGACCTCGATCGGGGGCACGACGCTGGCGGCGGACTCGACCACCAATGTGCCGAGCGACGCCCAGGAGATCGACATCCAGGTCCAGAACTCCGGCGACAACGACGAGACCGGGATCAGCGTCAGCGCGACCCTCGCGGGTAACAATCTGACCGGACAGCTTCCGGCCCTGAGCGCCGGCGAGACGGGCACCGTGAAGATCCCCCTGACCAGCAAGCCGACCCCCGGCACGGACGCGACCCTCCAGGTCGTGGTCTCGCCCGTGCCCGGCGAGCAGCTCACCGACAACAACCAGGCCACCTACACGGTCGTCTTCGGCTCCTAGCCGTGCGGATCGCTTACCTGGGGCCGCGGGGGACCTTCAGCGAGGACGCCCTCAGGGCCGCCCTCGGAGACGAGGCGGTCGAGGAGGTCCCCGTCCCCTCGGTCTACGACGCGATCGTCGCCGTTCGCGAGGGGACGGCGGAACGGGCGCTGGTGCCATTCGAGAACTCGATCGAGGGCGCGGTGACGACCACCCTCGATACGCTCGCCTTCGACGCAGCCGGCGTCACCCTGGTCGGGGAGTACGACCTGCCGATCAGTCTCTGCCTGATCGCCCGCGAGCAGGTCGGGCTGGACACGATCGAGGTGGTGCTCTCCCACCCGCAGCCGAGCGCTCAGTGCGCCCGCTATCTCCGGGCGAGCCTGCCCCGGGCGGAGGTACGCGTCGCCGCGAGCACGGCCGAGGCCGTGCGAACGGTCGTCGAGACCGAGCAGCCGTGGGCCGCGGTGGGCACCGCATCTGCCGCCGACCTCTACGAAGCGAAGATCCTCCGGGAGGGGATCGAGGACGAGCCCGACAATGTCACCCGGTTCGTCTGGGTCGCCCCCGAGGGCACCAGCCCATCGGGCTCAGGCGCCTGGCGCACCTCGCTCGTCTTCTCGGAGCTCGGGGAGGATCACCCCGGCGCTCTGGTCGACGCGCTCCAGGTCTTCTCCGATCGCGACGTCAACCTGACCCGGATCGAGTCGAGGCCGCTGCGGCGCGGGCTCGGTCGCTACCAGTTCTTCCTCGACATCGAGGGGGCCGCGGAGGAGGAGCCCCTGAGGGGGGCGATCGAAGCCCTCCGCTCCAAGGCGGAGACGGTGCGGGTCCTGGGCAGCTGGCCGATCGATGCTCCGCCCGGGGTGCCGGGGGTCGGGTAATCCCCTCCTCTACAATCGCGCGGGACATGGGCAACGGGGCCACCGCAGATGCGGCCGCGGTGTTTGTGGCGGCCGGAGGGGTCGTTCCGCGGCGAGGCCGGAAGTCGCAGAACGGCCACGCCAGCGTCGGCATCAACGGCCATCAGGCTGCCCCTTTGAACGGCCGCGATGCGGCCCAGGATGGGGAGATCGACGGCGAGGTAGCGGTATCCGCCGCCCGCCGCCTGGCCCGGGGGCGGGTGCTGGTCCTTAACGCGAGCTACGAGCCACTCAATGTCTGCACGGTGCGCCGGGCGCTGGTCCTGATCCTGAAGGAGAAGGCCGAGGTGCTCGAGCGCGGCGACGACGTTCTCCGCTCCGAGACGATGCGCGTCGACCGGCCGGAGGTGATCCGCCTGGTCAGCTTCGTGCGGGTCCCGCGAGACATCCACCGGCGCCGCATCACGCGCAAGGCGGTCCTGGCCCGGGACGGCTGGACCTGCCAGTACTGCGGCTCGAGCAGGCCAAGCCTGACGGTCGACCACGTCATCCCACGCAGTCGCGGAGGCGAATCGATCTGGGAGAACATCGTCGCCTCCTGCGCCCCGTGCAACCGCAGGAAGGGCAACCGCCTCCCCCACGAGATCAGGATGCATCCCAAGCGCAACCCGCGCCCACCGGGCCCGACGGTCTTCATCCGGATCGCCGCCCCGCGGACGCCGGCGGCCTGGGAGCCGTACCTGCTCGCGGCCTAGCCGTCTAACGCTTCCTCTTCACCGACTCGGCGCGCTGCTTCGCCGTGGCGGTGTGCTTCGGCTTCACCTTCGGCTTGGGCTTAACGGAGCTCGATGAGCTCCCCTTGCCCCCCTTCCGAGGGCCCTGCGGCTTGGCCTGCTTGGAGGGCGCCGCCTTCGGCCTCGCGACGGGCTTCGCCTTGGCGGGGGCCTTGTCGCTCGAGGAGCGGCGGCGGGGCTTGGCCCTGGTCACCTTGGCCTCGTCGTTGCCCGCCGCTTCCGCGGCCGCCTCCTCGTCGGCGACGCTCTCCAGGTCCGGTGCCGTCTCCTCGATCGGCGCACCGGAGGCCGAAGCGCC
>DATGDO010000059.1:0-3720 GCA_035310805.1 Solirubrobacterales bacterium | reverse complement strand
ACGACAGGCTCGTAGCGAGCGGTCCCCTCGCCGAACTCGACCCGCTGCACCAGGCCCATCTCGTGGAGGAGGTCGAGCGCTCGGTAGATGCTGGCGATGCCGACGTCCTCCCCCGAGCTCCTCAGCCGATCCGAGATCTCCTGTGCCGAGAGGCAGCAGCTCTGGCGCCCCAGCAGGCCGACGACGGCCTCGCGGGCTCCGCCGGCGCGATGCCCGGCGTCGCTCAGTGCCGCGCGCGCGGAGATCTCCCAATCGGAGGTGGCCGTCTTCGGCATGCCCGAAGAGTAGCGGCTAGATTGAGATTGATTCTCGTTATCGCCTGGCGACCCGATCTGCCGAGCTTGCGGATAGAGTCGCGGCATCGCACCCGGAAGGGAATTGGATTGGGATTGGGGCTCGAAGCAGACCGGGAGCGGGCCCGCGCTCTACCAAAGCTTCATGGCTCCCGGGATGTTCCAGCCGTTCGCCGAGGTGCTCGTCGAGGCGCTGCGAATCGAGCCGGGTGAGCGCGTCCTCGATCTCGCCTGCGGAACCGGTGTCGTCTCACGGGCCGCCGCCTTCAGGGCTGGAACCGACGGCAGCGTGACGGGCGTCGACCTGGGCGCTCCGATGCTCGAGGTCGCCCGCTCGCAGCCCGCCGGGGAAGGCGCCGCGGAGATCACCTATCTGGAGGGGAGCGCCGACTCCCTGCCGGTCGGCGATCAGGAGTTCGACGTGGTCGTCTGCCAGCAGGGCTTCCAGTTCTTCCCTGATCGACCCGCCGCCCTCGGGGAGATGAGGAGGGCTCTGCTCTCCGGTGGCCGACTTGGGATCACGACCTGGGCCGAGCTCGAGCGCAACCCGGTGATCGCGGCGATCGCAAGCGGGCTCGCGCACAACCTGGGGGAGGAAGTCGGACAGATGATGCAAGCGCCTTTTTCCCTGCACGATCCCGACGAGCTGCACGGGTTGGCCGAGGACGCCGGCTTCACCGACGTGGAGGTTCGCGAGCGGACCATGGAGACGAGCTTCCCTTCTCACCAGAAGGCGGCGCGGACGATCGTCCTCGCCGGCCCGATCGCCCCGACGTTCTCGGCTGCGCCGGAGGAGAACCAGCGCGCCTACGAGCGCGAGACGACGAAGTCGCTTGCCGGCCTCGCGACGGATGACGGCGGACTGCGGGCGCCGATGACGACCCTGGAGCTGCTCGCTGTCAGTCCGTAGCGTCGACCGGGGTCGCCAGGCCCGACCGCCTGCGCGGCGCGTCGCAGAGTGACGGTCCGCCGGGGGCGTTACGCCGGCTGGACCTGCCGCTCGCCGAGGATCTCGCCGAGGCGGCGCTCCAGGGCTACGGAGACGGCGGCCTTGACGAGCCCCTCGTCGAGCCGTTCGACCAGTGCCTGCAGGAACCCCTCGATGATCAGGCGCTTCGCCTGCTCCTCGGGCAGCCCGTGGGAGCGCAGGTAGTGGAGCTGCTCGGCGTCGATCTGGGCGACGGCGGCCGCGTGCGTGCAGCGCACGTCGTCTGCCTCGATCTCCAGGCCCGGGATCGCGTCGGCGTGGGCCGACTTGGAGAGCAGCAGGTTCCGGCTCTCCTGGTACGCGTCGGTCTGCTGGGCGCCGGGGTCGACCCGAATCATCCCGCGCCAGACCGCGGTCGCCGACTCCTCGAGCACGCCGCGGAAGGCCAGGTCCGATGTGGTGCTCGGCGCCGCGTGCTCCTGGGTGGTGTCGAAGTCGAGATGCTGGGAGCCGTTGCCGGCATATGCGCCGGTGACCCGCGCGCTCGATCCGGGCCCGGCAAGACGCGTCTCCATGCGGACCTTGCCGCGGGAGGAGCCGAAGCCGAGTGCCACCCAGTCGAGGCTCGCGTCGCGCTCGACCTCCGCCCGCTGGGTGGCGAAGACCCAGCTGTGCTCGCCGAGGCCCTGGGCGGTGACGTAGCGCAGCTTGGCACCGGGGCCGACCCAGACCTCGGTCACGGTGTTGAAGAGGCCCGCCCGCTCGTGGTCTGTTGCGAGCCACTGCTCCCAGACCTCGGCCTCGGCGCCCTCCTCGAGCACGATCAGGGTGCGAAAGCCGAGCGCGGCGCGGTCGGCGTCGTGGATCGCCTCGATCTGGGCGGGGGTCTCGAGTCGCTGCCCCGCCGGGACGTAGACGAAGGCGCCGCCGCGCCAGGCCGCGTCGTTGCGGGCGACGAACGGATCGTCTGATCCGACCAGGCTCCCCAGGCGCTCCCGGACGAAGTCGGGATAGAGCTCGGTGGCCGTGGCGAGCGTGGTTACGACGGGCTCGCTCGGCCTCTCGCCGCTTGCCTGCGGCGCCGCGCCGTCGAGCATCGTCTGATCGATCTGGACGACGCAGGGCGCGCCCTCGGGCGGGTTGAGCACGGCGTCGGCCCGCTCGCGGACGGCCGGGTCGGCCTCCGTCGGGATCTCGAAGTCGAGCTCGACGAGCTCGCTCAGGTCCGTGAACTCCCAACCGCGGGTCTTCTGGCTGGGCAGGCCGAGCTCCTGGGCGAGCGCGGCGCCGTCGCGACGCCGCTCAAGCAGCCACTGAGGCTCGGCCGCGGCAGATGCCGCAGCCGACTCAGCCAATCGAGCCCTCCATCTGCAGCTCGATCAGGCGGTTAAGCTCGACCGCGTACTCCATCGGGAGCTCCTTGGTGATCGGCTCGATGAAGCCGTTGACGATCATCTTGGAGGCCTCCTCCTCGCTCAGCCCGCGCGACTGGAGGTAGAAGATCTGCTCCTCGCCGACCTTCGAGACCGTCGCCTCGTGGCCGACGTCCACATCGTCCTCGCCGATCCTGATCGTCGGATAGGTGTCGGAGCGCGAGTCCTCGTCGAGCAGCAGCGCGTCGCAGACGACCTTGGACTTGGACTCGGCCGCCCCCTTGGCGATCTCGAGCAGGCCGCGGTAGCTGGTCCGGCCCTTGTCCTTCGAGATCGACTTGGAGAAGATCGAGGAGGTCGTCTTCGGCGCGGCGTGGATGATCTTGCCGCCCGCGTCCTGGTGTTGTCCCTGGCCGGCGAACGCGATCGAGAGGATCTCGCCGTGGGCCCGCTCGCCGAGCAGGTAGATCGACGGATACTTCATGGTCAGCTTCGAACCGAGGTTGCAGTCGACCCACTCCATGGTCGCGTCCTCGTGGGCGACCGCCCGCTTGGTGACGAGGTTGTAGACGTTCTGCGACCAGTTCTGGACGGTCGTGTAACGCACCCGGGCCTTGGGCTTGGCGATGATCTCGACCACCGCCGAGTGGAGCGAGTCGGTCGAGTAGACGGGGGCGGTGCAGCCCTCGATGTAGTGGACATCAGAGCCCTCCTCGGCGATGATCAGCGTCCTCTCGAACTGACCCATGTTCTCGGTGTTGATCCGGAAGTAGGCCTGCAGCGGCATCGCGACCGAGACGCCGGCGGGGACGTAGACGAAGGAGCCGCCCGACCAGACGGCCGAGTTGAGCGCGGCTAGCTTGTTGTCGTTGGGCGGAATGATCGTCGCCCAGTACTCGCGGACCAGGTCCTCGTGCTCACGGAGGGCGGTGTCCATGTCGGTGAAGATCACGCCCTGCTCCTCGAGCTTCTCGTTCACCTGGTGGTAGACGACCTCGGACTCGTACTGGGCGCCGACGCCGGCGAGGAACTTGCGCTCCGCCTCCGGGATGCCGAGGCGGTCGAAGGTGTTCTTGATGTCCTCCGGGACCTCGGCCCAGTCGCGGCTGTTCTTCTCCGAGGCGCG
>DATGDO010000058.1:0-7141 GCA_035310805.1 Solirubrobacterales bacterium | reverse complement strand
TAATCGGCCATCGCTCGCCTCTCTTCTCGGTTCTCTCCATCCAACTAGGTAATCCTGATCAGACTTTAGCTAATTCGTCCTGCCTGTCGGAGGCCGAACAAGTGGCGCCGGGCTCAGGCGTCGCCGGTATGGTGGCGGTCGGGATGGCGCAGCGGAGGAGACCGGGGGGTCGATCCGAATCGCCGGGCTCGCAGAGCGCGGACTCGCGGGCTGATCGCGGGACGGCGCCGAGCGCGGCGCAGATCGACGAGCTCGAGAGCTTCGAGGGCTCGCAGGAGGCGAAGCGCGACCAGCCCTCGACGGTCGACGCGATGGGCCAGGACAAGCGACGCCAGGTCGTCGGGCATTCGTACGGCCCGTCGCGGCGCAGCCAGTTCATGTTCTTCGTCGCCGTCGGCGTCGTGGCGGTCGCGCTCGTCGGGGGCTGGCTCGCCCTCGTCGCCCTCTTCGACAAACCACCGACCCACTTCAGCGACCGCGCGCCCTGGTCGACCACCCCGACCAGCGCGCCGATCGCCGCGCAGCAGAACGCGAAGCCGGTCTCGCCGCTCTCGCCCTGCGGCGAGCCCGGCAACGAGTACCCGATTCCCGCCCAAAGCCCCTGCGCGCGGCCGTCCCAGGCGAACCAGGGCAGCTCACCCGGCCAGTAGCGCGGCGACCGCCTCCCCGCCACTGCCGGCCCAACCAGGGTCGTCTCGGTCGCCGGTGAGCAGCGTCACCCGGATCCGCCAGACCTCCGCCGCCCGCTCGACCAGGGCCGCCCCCTCCCGCAGCCGCGAGGAGTCGACCGTCCCCGACGCCTCATAGGCGAAGCCCCGTACGGGTGAGTCCACCAGCTTCTCGAGCAGCCGCTCGAGACGATCCCTGTGGATCGCCGCCAGCTCCTCCGGTTCAGCGGTGGCGGAACCGAGCAGCCAGACCACGACCGCGACGTCGCCGCAGAGCTCGAGGACAGTGCCCGGACGGTCCGGATCGGCCTCGGCCGCTTCGAGGCCGGCCACGGCGATCGCATCGAGGCCCTCCTGCCGCCTGCTGGTCCCGCGCACCTGCCAGCCGCGCGATGCCAGCTCGGCACCGAGCTCCCGGCCACGACAGCCGCAGCCGACGATCAGCGCACGAGCCACGGGTCCACGCCTCGCCGCTCAGCTTCGCTTCCGCTTCGGGCCCTCGTCATCCAGGCCGTCCGCCTGCGCGAACGGACCACGGCCCAGGGCGCGAAGCGCCTGGTCCTCGCGCACCTGCCGCTCGACGTCGGCCTCGGTGATCTCCTTCGCCCCCCGCTTCCGACGCAGGGCGTTCTGCGCCTCGATCATCTGCCGCACGTCGTCGACCTCGTTCTGGGCCTCGACCTCGGGCGACCTGGTCGGCTTCCAGTCGAGCAGGTCGGCGACGCTGTTCCGCTCGAACGCCCGCGCGAGCGCGAACATGATCAGGAACAGCAGGACGAGGAGCCCGAGAGTGAGGCCAATGAGGACCATCTCCCTGGTCTGAGGCTACAGTCCTCGACGATGTCAGAGGCCCTGATCATCGACGCGGTCCGGACCCCGATGGGCGGCTATCGCGGAGCGCTCTCCGGGATCCGGCCCGACGACCTCGCCGCGCACGTGGTCTCGGCGGCGGTCGAGAGGACGGGCCTCGATCCCTCACGGATCGACGACGTCTACATGGGGGCGGCGAACCAGTCGGGCGAGGACAACCGCGACGTCGCCCGGATGGCCGCGCTGCTCGCCGGCCTGCCCGCCGACGTCCCCGGCGTCACCGTGAACAGGCTCTGCGCCTCTGGCCTCGAGGCGATCAACCAGGCCTCCCGGGCGCTCCGCCTCGGAGAGGGCGCCCTGTACCTCGCCGGCGGGGTCGAGTCGATGAGCCGCGCCCCGTGGGTGATGCCGAAGCCGGAGACCGCCCTGCCCCGCGGCGAGCAGACCCTCTACGACACCACTCTCGGCTGGCGCATGGTCAATCCGCGGATGGCGGAGCTCTACTCCACCGAGTCGATGGGCGAGACCGGCGAGAACGTCGCGGCACGTTACGGCGTCTCGCGCGAGGAGCAGGATCGCTTCGCGCTGCAGAGCCACCGGCGCGCCGTCGCCGCCCAGCGCGAGGGCCGGTTCGCCGAGCAGATCGTGCCGATCGAGGTTCCCCCACGCCGCCGCGGAGAGGAGCCGGTGACGCTGAGCGACGACGAGGGGCCCCGCGACAACACCTCGCTCGAGAAGCTCGCGAAGCTGAAGCCCGCATTCCGCGAGGGCGGCACGGTGACGGCCGGCAACTCCTCAACGCTCAACGACGGCGCCGCCTGCCTGGTACTCGCGAACGAGGAGGCCGCGAGCGAGCTCGGCCGCGAGCCGATTGCCCGCGTCCTCTCGATCGGAGTCGCAGGAGTCGACCCCGCCTACATGGGGATCGGGCCGATGATCGCGATACCGAGGGCCCTCGAGCGGGCCGGGCTCGAGCTCGATCAGGTCGATCTGATCGAGTTGAACGAGGCGTTCGCCTCACAGGTGCTGGCCTGCGCCGACGGCCTCGGCATCGACGAGGAGCGACTCAACGTCAACGGAGGCGCGATCGCGCTCGGCCATCCGCTCGGCTGCTCGGGCGCCCGGCTGATGACCAGCCTGGTCTGGGAGCTCCACCGGCGCGGCGGCCGCTACGGGATCGCGACGCTCTGTGTCGGCGTCGGGCAGGGCGTGGCGACGGTGGTCGAGGCGCTCTAGCCCCGCTGCCTGGTGGATGAATCCACCAGATCCGTTCGCCGCCCGGATCCTCCCCAGCGAGAAGCGCGTCGCGGCGCTCCGGCGCTCCGGTAGCCTCGCTGGCGATGCCCTCGCCGGAGCTGACCAGCGTCGACGGCCAGGTCGTGCCCACGAACAAGGCGCGCGTGCCCGCGGCGGACGACGGGCTCCTGCGTGGGGACGGGGTCTTCGAGGTGATCAGGCTCTACGAGGGCCGGCCCTTCGCCCTCCCCGAGCATCTCGACCGGCTCGAGCGCTCCGCGGCGGCCATCGAGCTGGCTCTGGACCGCGAGGCGTTCGAGGAGGAGATCGCCGCTCTGCTCGTCGAGTTCGGCGAGCACGAGGGGCAGCTCAGGCTGGTGGCGACGCGCGGCGGTCGGAGGCTCGCCTTCACCGAGAACCTCCCGGCGCGCGGCGAGACCGTCAAGCTGGCGACGGTCACCTACTCGCCGAACGTGATCCTGAACGGAGTCAAGTCGCTCTCCTATGCGGCGAACATGGAGGCGACGCGGCTGGCCCAGGGCAGGGGGGCCGACGAGGCGGTCCTGGTCCGCCCCGACGGGGTGGTGCTCGAGGCCCCCACCTCCGCGATCTTCTGGGTCTCCTATGACGGGGCGCTGCTGACGCCGGCGCTCGACGTCGGCATCCTCGAGTCGATCACCCGGGACCGGATCGTTCGCGAGCTGCACGTCGAGGAGGGCGCCTTCCATGTCGATGACCTGCACGGCACGCACGAGGCGTTCCTGGCCTCGACCGTGCGGGAGATCCAGCCTGTTTCATCGGTCGACGGCAGGGCACTCCCCCACTGCCCGGGCGAGCGGACCCGCGAGGCGATCGAGTCCTTCGGATCGGTCCTCTCCCGGGAGATGGCGCGTCTCGACCCGAGGTCGAGGCATGCCGAGGTGAGGCTCTGGACTTCCAGCTGACAGACGAGCAACGGCTGATCGCCGAGAGCGCGCGTGAATTCTGCGACAAGGAGATCGCGCCGCGGGTGCGCGACAACGACCGGGCCGGGCGCTTCGACCGGGAGCTCGCCACGAAACTCGGTGAGATGGGCTACCTCGGCGCTCCGGTCCGGGAGGAGTACGGCGGCCGCAGCCTGGACTACCTGGGCTACGGGCTGATCGTCGAGCAGGTCGGCCGGGTCGACTCCTCGGCCCGCACCGTGGTCTCCGTGCAGACGTCGCTGGTCGCCGGCTCGATTGAGCGCTGGGGAACGGAGGAGCAGAAGCGCGAGTGGCTGCCGCGGCTCTGCTCCGGCGAGGCCCTCGGCTGCTTCGCCCTGACCGAGCCGGACACCGGCTCCGATGCCGCGAACCTGCGCACCCGGGCCAAGAAGACCGACTCGGGATGGTCGCTCACCGGCAACAAGATGTGGATCTCGATGGGCAACGTCGCGGAGGTCGCCCTCGTCTTCGCCCAAACCGATCCCGAGAAGAAGCACAAGGGCCTCGCCTGCTTCCTGGTGCCGACCGCCAGCGACGGATACAGCTCCCAGGAGATCCACGGCAAGCTCGGGCTGCGCTCCTCCGACACCGCCGAGATCTCGCTCGACGAGATCGCCGTCCCGGACGACGCGATGCTCGGGAAGATCGGGGACGGATTCAAGGTGGCGATGAGCGCCCTCGACAATGGCCGCTACAGCGTCGCGGCCGGCTGCGTCGGAATCTGCGACGGCTGCGTCGACGCCTCCGTCGCATACGCAAAGGAGCGCAAGCAGTTCGGCGTTCCGATCGGCAGCTTCCAGCTGGTCCAGGAGCTGATCGCCGAGATGGTGGTGAAGCGCGACGCGGCCCGGCTGCTCGTCTTCCGGGCCGGCGAGCTCAAGGACCGCGGCGAGCCGAACACGCTGGAGACGTCGATCGCGAAGTACTACGCGACCGAGGCGGCGGTCGAGTGCGCCAATGCCGCGATCCAGGTCCACGGCGGTTCGGGCTACGTCGACGACTACCCGGTGGAGCGCTATCTGCGCGACGCCCGGGTGACGACCCTCTACGAGGGGACCTCCCAGATCCAGAAGCTGATCATCGGCAGAGCGCTCACCGGCCTCAACGCGATGACGCCGCCGGCTCCAGACGGTTCGTGAGCCCCGGCGCGGTTGAGCGCGTCGGCGTCGTCGGCGCCGGCACGATGGGCGCGGGGATCGCGCAGGTCTCGGCGCTCGGCGGATACCGGACCGCGATCTACGAGCCCGATGGGAAGGCCCTCGAGCGAGGCCTCGAGCAGATCCGCGACGCGATGCAGCGCGGCGCGGAGCGCGGCCGCTGGGCCGAGGCCGAGGCGGCCAAGGCATTGGAGCGAATCGTGAGCGGCACCGAGATCGACGTCCTCGCGGACTGCGACCTGGTGGTGGAAGCCGCCCCGGAGGATCTCGAGCTGAAGCGGCAGCTGTTCGAGCGCCTCGCCTCGGTTTGCGGTCCGGAGACCGTGCTCGCCACCAACACCTCGTCCCTCTCGGTCACCGCGATCGCCGCAGCGGCGCCGGGGCCGGAGAGGATCGTCGGCATGCACTTCTTCAACCCGCCGGCGCTGATGAAGCTCGTCGAGGTCGTGGCCGGGGAGGAGAGCGGCGAGCCGGCCCTCGAGCTCACCGCCGAGGTCGGCCGCCGGATGGGCCGCACGCCGATCCGGGCGCGGGACTCGGTGGGCTTCGTCGCCAACCGCTGCGTCCGGCCCCTCTTCCTCGAGTCGCTGCGGATGCTCCGCGAGGGACTGGCCTCCCACGACGAGATCGACCGGATCGTCCGGCTCGGAGCGGGCCTGCGGATGGGGCCCTTCGAGCTGATGGACCTGATCGGAATCGACGTCAACTTCGCCGTCGCCCGCTCCTTCTGGGAGCAGTCGTTCGGCGAGCCGCGCTGGCGGCCCAACCCGATCCAGCAGCGCATGGTGGCCTCGGGAAGGCTCGGGCGAAAAACCGGCCGCGGCTTCTACGCCTACGAGAAGGACACCCCACACCGCCCGCCCGACCCCGAGCTCGGAGCGGAGCGCCCGATCTTCGACGAGGACGAGCTCGAGGCGGTCGCGGGCGAGAACGCCCCGCGAGTCCTCACCCGGCTCGGCGCGACCATCGCCAACGAGGCCTGCTTCGCGCTCGGCGAGCGCGTTGCGTCGGCGGACGACATCAACACCGCGATGCGCCTCGGCTACAACTGGCCGATCGGCTCACTCGAATGGGGCGAGCGGCTTGGATGGAGTCGCGCCCTCGGTGTGCTGGAGGAGCTGCGGGACCTGCAGGGCGAGGCCTACCGGCCCGCACCCGTCTTGCGTGACTTCGCGTCCTGAGCTTCGGCGAGGGGATGCGGGCCGAACTGGGCGCGGACGCGGTCTCCATGAACGTCAGACAGCTGGCGTCATCGCCTCCCGTTGCCGGAGGCCCCTGAGATGACCGTGCCGTAGTTCATGCCGCCGAAGGCGAGGGTCGGCACGATCGGCCACTGGCGGCGCCAACTGGTCAGCTCCGAGGAGGGGAAGACGTTCTTGAAGCGCGGGTCGCGAGCATTCGGGTCGGCCAGCGCCTTCTCCTTCAGCATCGAGTCGTACTGATCGATCGAGTCCTCGAGCGTGTTCGAGTTGAGGATGACCTCCCGATTGAAGAACTCCGCGAACTTGCGGACCCCCGGAATCTTCGACAGGTGCGGGTGCCAGTTGTCCGCCGCGACGCCGTTCTCCGAGGAGACCCAGACGCCCTCCTCCGTGTTGATGCAGAGCGAGTGGTTGCCGTCGGTGTGGCCCGGGGTCCAGACCAGCGAGACGCCCTTGCCGAGCTCGACGTCGCCGTCCAGGAGCAGGACGTTCTCCTCCGGGATGCCCTTGACGCCGTCGGCCACGTACCAGGCCCACTGCATCGGGTGCAGGGAGCTGAAGGTGTCCCACTCCTTGCGCTGGGTGATCAGCTTCGCGTTGGGGAACAGCGGGGGCAGCGGCGCCGAGTGGCCGGGCGGCGGCTCGGTCGAGCCGAGCACGAAGCGAACGTCCTGCACGTGCAGGTGGTCGAAGCTGATGAAGTCGACCTCCTCCGGGCGCACCCCCGCCTTCGCCAGCGCCTCCGGGACCTCGTTGTAGAAGGTCGCGAAGACCTTGTACGAGAGAAACTCGCCGTAGCGGGAGAGCAGCTGCTCGTAGAAGGGCGCCTCGGCCGGGCCCTCGGTCACGGTCGGCTCGTAGACCAGGGTGCGGAGGTCCCCGTCGAAGTCCTCGTACTGGACGACGACCAGGCGGTTGAGGATGTTGATGTAGGGGTTGACGCCCCGCGCCGCGCCGCCGAAGGCGAACTTGACCGGATAGGCGGCGGAGGCGATGTCCACCGTGCGGACGCCGCGGATCCGGTTGTCCGGACGGGCGAAGCGGGCTCGGAACTCAGCGGCCGCCTCCCGGATCCCTCAGAATCCGGACCCAGCGCGGCAATA
>DATGDO010000057.1:0-1687 GCA_035310805.1 Solirubrobacterales bacterium | reverse complement strand
GAGACCAGGCCAGCGTTGCGGTCCGGCGTCACGGTTAGCTTGCGTCGTTCATGCACGGCACGATCGAAGTGCGGAGTGCGGTCGACCTGTCGGAGGTCAGGGAAGCGGTCGGGTCGAGGTCGTTCGGGCGGGGGCGCAGCTACGAGCGAAACCAGAGCGTGGTGGCGATCGAGTGGGATCCGAGCGATCTGACGCTGACCGGCTCGGTGGCCGGGACCACGCTCTACACCACCACCACCTACTTCGCCGAGGCTAACGGGAGCCTCGCGTTCGAGGACGGGGAATGCACGTGCCCCGTGGGATACAACTGCAAGCACGTCGCCGCGATCGTGATCGCGGCGGCTGGCGAGGGTGCCGGCGCTCAGAACGCGCGGCTCGGGCTTCGCGCTCGCACGGCCGCGAGCGATGCCCCGGCTTGGGAGGAGTCGCTGCGGGCGCTGATCGACATCCCGGCGGCGCCGGCGGGTGAGCGGCCGCTGGCCATCGAGCTCTCTTTGCGGTCGGGTGGGGCTCCCGGCCGCAGGCGGCCGCGGCTGATGGCGCGGCTGATGCGCCCGGGAGCGCGCGGCGGCTGGGTCAACGGCTCGCTCTCCTGGGGTCGACTCGACTCGTGGCACGTCCGCGAGGGCGAGTATCGCTCGGACCACCTGGCGCTCGTCCGCGAGCTTTACGCCGTCTACCGTGCCCGCGACCAACGGGCGGGCTACTACTACGACTACCGCGCCAGCGACGACAGGGCGCTCGATCTGAGCGACTGCGACAGCCCGCACCTGTGGTGGCTGCTCGACGAGGCGACCCGGATCGAGCTGCGGCTCATCCACGCCCTCCCGCGACTAGGCGACCTGCCGCCCTACGGGCGCGGCGAGCTGCTCGTCGACGTCGGCCACGACGGCGAGCGGGGCTCGTTCGTGACCGCGGTGCTCGGCCTCGGCGACGACGACGCGGCCCAGCTCGAGCCGCTGCTCTTCCTCGGGGCGAGCGGACACGGGGTCGTCTGCGCCGAGCCCGATGAGGGCCGCGACGACCCCGATCTCGAGCATCGGCGGCTGCGGCTCGTGCGCCTCGCAGGGACCGCTCCGCCGCAGCTGCAGCGGATGGTGCTCGACGGTGAGCGGCTCGAGATCCCGGCGGGCGAGCTCGATCGGTTCGCCGTGGAGATCTGCCCCGCGCTGCGCCATGTCGCCACGGTGGTCTCGTCGGACGGGTCGTTCACGCCGCCCGAGATCTCGGAGCCGACGCTCGTGCTGCGGACAAGCTACGACGCCGGACACGCCCTCGAGCTCGAGTGGGCGTGGGCCTACCGGGTCGGCTCGCAGACCCGACACGTGCCGCTTGGGATCGGCGCCGCCGGCCCGGGCTTCCGTGATCGCGGCGCCGAGCGCGCGATCCTTGCCGAGACCGTCCTCCCCGAGACCGGGCTCGAGCGCCTCGGCCTCCTCGATGCGGCGGCCCGACCGGCGGAGACGCCCGCGGTCTCGCTCGCCGGGACCGAGACGATGCGACTGACGACCGAGGTGCTCCCGCGGCTGGAGGAACGCGGCGTTGCCGTCGAGGTCGAGGGAGAGCCCGCCGACTACCGCGACGTCGGCGAATCGCTTGAGATCGGCGTCTCGACCACCGAGGTCGCCGGCGAGCGCGACTGGTTCGACCTGGGCGTGACGATCAGCGTCGAGGGACGCGAGTTGAG
>DATGDO010000056.1:0-1589 GCA_035310805.1 Solirubrobacterales bacterium | reverse complement strand
TCGACCCGAAGCCGATCCTCGACGGCTGGAAGCTGCTCGAGACCACCGCGATCTACCGGGCCTCCGACAAGAACCCGTTCACCGACAACCCGAGCGTCGGCCAGGTCCTCTTGATGTCGAAGGCGGCGCTCCAGCAGCGGGTGCTCGCCGACCCCGCGCTCTCGATCTACTCCTGCGGGCGCCAGGACGTCCAGAGCGGCCAGATCGACCGGCGCGTGCTGGCGGTGCTCGAGTACCTGGTCGCCAGGGGCTATCGCCTCACGATCACCTCGCTCAAGTGCGGGCACTCCTACCTGACCTCCTCGGGCAACGTCTCGGCGCACTCCTACGGCTCGGCGGTCGACATCGCCGCGGTCGACGGGATCCCGATCACCGGCCACCAGGGGCCCGGCACGATCACCGAGGCCGTGATCAAGGACCTGCTCCTGCTGCAGGGCACGATGCGCCCCGCCCAGATCATCTCGCTGATGGATCTCGGGCCGCCGACCTTCGTCCTGCCCGACCACTACAACCACATCCACGTCGGCTACACCTTCACGACCTCGGGCAGCTCGATCAAGCAGCTCGGCGAGATCCTCAAGCCCGAGCAGTGGCAGCGCCTGATCCAGCGCCTCGGGCAGATCCGGAACCCGAAGGTGCCGTCGAAGCCGTCGGCCGCCGCGCTGCCGGCCAAGGGCGGCCGCAACGCCGGCGACTAGCGGCGCGCCCGGGCCCACGCCCAAGCCTGCGATCACCCGCGCGGCCTTCGTTCAGCTGGAGCTGGCCGGCAGGATCGGCCTGCCCGAGGGCCGTTACCTGGTCCGCGACGGCGAGGCCGAGCGAGTCCTGATCGTGCAGGAGCTGGGGGCGCCGCGGCCGGCGCGGCGCGGGCGCCGGCGCGCAAGGGCGGTCGATCCGGGTGAGCCCGCCGAGGTCCCGATGACCCGGGTGACCGTCACCGCCGAGCCCGTCGAGAGCGCGGCGGAGGGCTCGGCCTGGCTGAAGCGCGTGATCGACGATCGCGCCCGCGGCGCGGATCAGGTCCGGAGGGCGACGCGGATCGTGAACCGGGCGCTCAACGCGCTGCGGGCCGAGGCGCGCGACCCGCTCGTCCAGGAGATCGGCGCGAGCCGGGCACTGGCGATCCGGCTCGGTCACGGCACGGGGAACGAGCTCGCGGACGGTCGCTGGACGGAGGCCAAGCAGCTGGGCAGCCCGCGGCGCGGCCGTCTCGACGACGTCGACCCGCAGTCGCGGGTGGCCGCCGTCCTGGCCGGCAGGGACGAGGTCCACCCGGCCGAGACGCTGATGCTGCGGGCGCGGCTCGATGCGCAACAGGGCCGGCTCGACGAGGCACGCTACGGCCTTCGGGCGGCCAGGGCGGCGCTCGAGGAGCGCCCGGTGTCCCGGCAGAGGGAGCTGCGGGAGGAGCTCGCGGCGATCGAGGAGAAGCTGGGGGATGCTCAGGCGCCGTGAGGGCGGCCGCGATCCAGCTCGAGGCTCGGCTGGCGGGTCGCTAGAGCGCTGCCAGAACCCCCTCCAGGTCGGCGACCACGTCGCCGTCCATGCGGACGGTGGCCTCGCCGTCGAACGGCGTCGCGCCCATCGTG
>DATGDO010000055.1:0-11445 GCA_035310805.1 Solirubrobacterales bacterium | reverse complement strand
TGCCGGGCGATCCAGCGAAGCCCGTCAGGGTCGAATCATCCTGCTTCGCCGGGCCCGCCCACTCCCGAACCCGCTCGGTCGTGATGCCCCAGAGCATGATCGTCATGGGCTCGGTGATCACCTCCGGCACGGCCCCGAGAGCCGGCGGCGGCGACCAGCCGCGGGCGGCCTCGAGGATCTCCCTGCGACGCGCCACGATCGGCGGCCAGTAGCCAGGGCCGCGGCCGACCGAGCCGGCCGCCCAGGCGAGCCGCAAGTCGGTCAGGGCGTCGAGGACCTCGTTCCGCTGCAGATAGAAGATGTCCTCGGCATCGTCGAGGAACTCGTTCCGGGCCAGCAGCGCGCCGAACTCGCGCACCTTGTTCCAGAAGACCGTGTGGTACCAGTGCTCGACGTAGAAGTTGTGGCTCTCGACGTACGGGAAGACGGTGCGCGCCAGGCCCAGGCTCTGGTCGAAGGCGCCGGCGGCCTCCTCGTCCACGATCAGGTCGCGGTAGCCCTCGGTGACCCGGTCGCGTTCGGCGGTGACCTCGTCGAGCGGCCGCGAGATCTCCTCGCCGGCCTCGATCCGGCTGACGTAGCTGGCCAGCGCGGCCAGCGGCACGGCCGGATCGTCGATCCACGAGCGGTGGTGATGGTAGAAGCCGTTGCCGTTGGAGTAGTAGAACCACGGCCGCTTGACCGAGTCCCAGTCGGCCAGCCAGGCGTCGCCCACCTCGCTCCCCGACAGGGCATTCCGGAGGTCGTCCTCGCTGCCCGCCCCCTTGACCGGGGCGGCGATCCCGTCCTCGACCGCACGTGCCGCCAGCCGCTTCAACTCGTTGTCGGGACGAAACAGGACGACGTCGATCCCGGAGACCATCTGCGCGATCGCCTGGTCGCTGATGTCGGGGAAGTTCTGCTTGCAGAGCTCGTAGAAGGCGAGGTAGGCGGCGTAGCCGAGGTTGAGGAACTCGAAGTGGTACTGCCAGATCAGGTCGATGCTCTCGAGCAGGCGGTTGTACGCGACCAGCAGCCTGTGTGTCGATCCGAAGCCGCGGCCCTCCGTGACCACGGACTCATCCTCCAGCTCGGGCAGATCCGGGACCTCGAGCGCCTCGAGCTCGCCGATCGTCTGCTCGACCTTCTCTCGCCAGCGCGCGTAGAGCTCGTCCCAGTTCTCGAAGTAGTGGCCCGCCCGCCTCTGGAAGATCTCCGCTCTGCGGCCGATCTCGGCCTCCTCCGTGACGGGGTTGGCGCTCATGTAGACCCAGCCGTTGACGACGCGGTGGTCGATTCCCAGGGCCGGCGGGACCGCGAAGATGCGCGAGTTCGCCTGCCCGAGGCAGAGGTAGGGCGAGTCGGCGGTGACGAAGTCGAAGGGGTAGATCGGCTCGGGAAAGTGCATCCCGTCCCGGAACCAGCCTCGCGCCTGCTCGGATTCCCGGCGCTCGTCGCTGAACAGTGCGTAGTACGGATACATCTCCTCCCAGCCCTCGCACCCGGCCGGGGTGGGGACCTCGAACGGGCTCAGGAAGCCCCGGACCTCGGACTCGGTTGCGGCCATCTCCACGCTCCTCTCGTGCTCCGACGGGCGCCAGACTAGGCGAGGCGGATGTCCGCATCAAGGACCAAAGCGAGCGCCTGTGAGAGTCCCCGCCTATCATGGGCCGATGGAGTTGCGACAGCTTCGCTCGTTCGTGGCGGTCGCCGAGGAGCTGCACTTCCGCCGCGCCGCTGATCGGCTCCATCTGGCACAGCCGAGCGTCAGCCAGCAGATCCGGACGCTCGAGGCCGAGCTGGGAGTCCAGCTCTTCGACCGCAACCGGCGCGGCGCGGCGCTGACCGTCGCGGGCGACGCGCTGCTTCCCGAAGCGCGGGACCTGCTGGCGCGCGCGGATCAGGCGGCGGCGAACGCGCGGGCCACGGGAATGGGGCAGCGGGGGCGGCTTCGGCTCAGCCTGACCCGTTCCCTGACCGGCGGGATCGCCGGCGCGATCCTCGACGAGTACCGGGCCCGCTACCCGGAGGTCGAGGTCGAGGTCAGCGTCGGCAACACCATGCTGCACGTCGAGCAGCTGCACGCGGGCGACATCGACGTCGGCTTCGTGCGGCCGCCCCTCGAGGACCCGGCCCTGGAGGAGCTCCCGCTCGGCCGCGAGCCGATGGTCTGCGTCCTCCCCAAGGGCCACCGGCTGAGCAAGCGAAGGTGGGTGCGCCCCGAGGATCTGCGAGACGAGCCGCTCGTCTGGTGGCCCGAGAGCCACGGGCCCGGCGCCTGGCGCGAGGTCCGTGGCGAGGTCTACGGCGACCCTCCCTGGGCGCCCCTCGCGCGCACCGAGCCCGAGGAGGAGCGGATCGTCCACGCGGTGGCGGAAGGCGCCGGGATCTCGTTCATCATGCTCGAGCGCTCCCGGAGCCTCAGGATCCCGGGCGCGGTCTTCCGGCGCTTCGCTCCACCCGAGCCCACCATGGGGATCGCGATCGCCTGGAGACGCGACGACACGCTGCCCACGCTCCAGCGCCTTCGCGAGCTCGCGGAGGCGCGCATCCCGGGCGGAGGGTAGGCGCAGGCGGGCCGGCCGCGACGCGCCGCGACCTCAGAAGGGCCCTCCGACCCCGGCCGGAGCCGGCGCCTCGGGCACCCCGAGCTCGGCCTGGAGCGGGATCCCGAGGCCGAGCAGCTCCCATTCGGTCCTCGGGGCTCCGATCAGGGAGACGCCCACCGGGAGCCCGCTACGCGAGCCCAGCGCCGACGGAAACGCCACCACGGGGAACCCGGTCCAGTTCCAGTAGTGCGTCAGCGCGATCAGCTCGGCGTCGCTGCCGGCGCGGTCGTAGCCGTCGCCGCGCGCCCAGGCGACCACCGGAACCGTCGGCTCGATCAGCGCGTCGATCCGGTGCTCGGCGAGCCAGGCGCGCCAAACTGCGCTCGCCTCGGCGCGGCGGATCTGCGCCGCCGCGTAGTCGAGCGCCGAGTCCTCCTGGGCCTCCCCCTGCTCGACCCATTCGCGCAGCGCCGGCCGGTAGAGCTCCCGGCGGTCGGCGAAGCGGCGATGCCAGGCGGCGAGCTCCGCGTAGAGGATGCGCAGGTAGTCCTGGCCGACGTCGAGCTCGGTGTCGGGCCCGGGGGGGTCGACGATCTGGGTGCCCAGCGAGGCGCAAGCCTCGCGGGCGCGCTCGAAGCCCTCGGCGACGTCGGGGTCGAGCGTGGCGAGCCCGACCCGCGGCGAGACCGCCAGCCTGGCGCCGTCCAGACCGCCCGGCGCGAGCGCGCGATCGGTGACGCTGATCGCCGCGAGCAGCAGCGCGACGTCCTCGAGCGTCCGGGCCATCGGGCCGGGGCAGTCGAAACTGGTCGCGAGCGGGACGATGCCCCGCAGCGAAATCGCGCCGTGCGTCGGCTTGATCGTCGAGGTGCCCGAGAGCGCGGAGGGAATCCGCAGGGAGCCGGCGGTGTCGGTGCCGGTCGCCGCGGGCGTCATCTGAGCCGCGAGCGCCGCCGCGGAGCCGCCGCTGGATCCCCCGGCGGTGCGGTCGAGCGCCCAGGGATTGCCGACCTGGTCGGTGGTCCCGCCGACGGCGAACTCGTGGGTATGGAGGTGTCCGAGCAGGACCATCCCCGCCGCCTTCAGTCGGGCCCAGACCTCGCTGTCCTGGACCGGCACATCCTCGAGGACGCGGCTGGACGCGGTCAGCGGCTTGCCCGCCACGGCGTAGAGGTCCTTGAGCCCGATCGGCACGCCGTTCAGGGGCGGACGGTCGCCGGCGCCGCGCGCGTCCGCCGACTTCGCGGCCGCGATCGCGTCCTCCTCGTAGACGCGGACCCAGGCGTTGATCGAGCCCGGGTCGCCCTCGTGGCTGCGGCTGCCGTCGCGCTCGGCGATTCGCCGCAGGCAGGCCTCGGTCAGCTCGAGCGAGGAGAGAGAGCGATCGCGGAGCGCGGCGACGGCGTCGCTGACGCCGAGGTCCGCCGGGTCGGCCACGGGCTCAGCCACGCGTGGGAGCTCCGAGCCAGGGCAACATCTGATCGACTCCATCGATCACGGCGTCGGGGCGGCGCTCCTCCGGAATCCCCTCCAGGTCCAGAGAGCCGCTCATGCCGCTGCGGACCAGGATCGTCCGCGAGCCGCCCAGGTGGCCGAGGGCGATGTCCATGTCGATGTCGTCCCCGATCACCACATGCTGCTCCGAGGGGGCGCCGAGGCGCTCGCTGGTCGCCTCGACGGCGACCTCCGAGGGCTTGCCCACGACGATCGGCTCGGCCTCGGTCACCTTTGCGATCGCCGCGGTGGTCATCGCCCCGCGGCTGAAGATCAGTCCGTTCGATCCCCAGTAGCCGGGCCCGTAGTTGGCGGTCAAGAGAGGGGCGCCGTTGATCACGGCACGTGCGGCGGTCTCCAGATCATCCATGTCGACCTGGGGGACGTGGGCGACGAACACGGCCTCGGCCGCATCGGTGTCGATCAGCGGCACGCCGTCGCGCTCCATGCGCCGCTTGATCTCGTCGGAGCCGAAGACCATCACGGGGCGACCGGGAAGGTGCCGGCGCAGGTAGGTGGTGGCGCTGACGACCGGCGTCAGCAGCTCGTCGTCCTCCACCGGCAGGCCGTCCTCGCGCAGGCCGGCGGCGAAGGTCTCGGGGTCGAGGTGGCTGCCGTTGGTGAAGAGGACGAGCGGCCTGCCGGAGGCCCGGATCGCCTCGATCACCTCCACCGCGCCCGGGAGCGGCTCTGAGCGGAAGTCGGTGCCGCGGTGGACGAGCGAGCCGTCGACGTCGAAGACGAATCCCTTGACGTCGTCCAGCTGCACCGCCGGCTCCCCCACCGCCGCCTCGCTCACTGCGTGGCGGCCGCCGTCTCCGCGACCATCTCGTCCACCTGCTCGGCCGACATGGTGAGCCGCAGCAGCAGCTCCTCCTCGGAGATCCCCTCGCCGAAGCGCTCGCGGGCGCCCTCCAGGCCGATCGGCTCGAGCTCGCCGAGCTCGTCGGCCCGCGGCCGCGAGAGCACCTTGTCCTTGATCTCGGGGTCGACGGGCGCAGCCGGCTCGAAGAAGTGGCCGTGGAAGTAGCGCACCATCTCGTTGGAGACCTTGCTCCAGCGCTCCTCGTAGATCACGTTCATCACCGCCTGGGTGGCGACGAACTGGGAGACCGGCGTGACCATGATCGGGTAGCCCATCTCGGCGCGGACGCGGGCGACCTCCTCGAGGGTCGCCTCGAAGAGCTCCGGCTTGCCGATCTCCGCCAGGTGTCGCTTGGTGGTCGTCACCATCCCGCCGGGCATCTGGTGGTGGTAGTAGGCGGCGTCGTACTCGGCGGGCGCACCGAGGGGCAGGTCCTTCTCCGCCGCGATCTCGCGAAAGTGATCGGAGGCCTCGGCGAGCGCCTCCGGATCGAGATCGTGGGAGTAGCCCTCGGCCTCGAGGTTCCTCAGCGTCGCCTCGCAGGAGGGGTTCGAGGTCCCGTTGGCGAGCGGAGCGAGCGCCGTGTGCAGCGTCCGCGCTCCAGCCTTCAGTCCCTCCATGTAGGCGAGCGGGCCGAGGCTGATCGTGCAGTGGCTGTGCAGCTCCACGGGGCGGGGAGCGACGGCCTCGATGAAGCCGGGGATCAGCTCGCGGACCGCGTCCGGCGTCAGCAGGCCGCCGGGGTCCTTCAGGTAGAGGCGGTCGAGGTGCTCCGAGGCGGCCACTGCCCGGGCGCGCTCGAGGTAGTACTCGTGCGTGTGCACCGGGCTGATCGAGTAGGTCAGGCCGACCACCACCTCCTCCACCCCGGCCTCGCGCGCCATCCGGGCGAGCCGGATCAGCGCGTCGGGATCGTTGGAGGGCTCGGCGATCTGGAACCGGCGGATGCCGTTGCGGACCACCAGCCGGAAGGCGAGATCGATCACGTCCTCGCCGGCCGGCACCCAGGAGGCGAACCGCATCCCGGTGGTGATGAAGTTGAGCGAGGTGTTGGGCATCGCCTCGCTCACCCGGCGGATCCGCTCCCAGGGGTCCTCCTTGTGGAAGCGCACCGAGACCGCCATGTGGGTGCTCGAGGTGAAGTCGAGGGCGCGGAACCCGACCCGGTCCATCGTCGGAGCGATCTCGAGGACATCCGGCGTGGTCAGGCCGGTCGCGCTCCAGAGGCTCTGGTTGCCGTCCCGCGTCGTCGTGTCGACGACCTCGACTCGCTCGCCGGTCGGGCGGGCGCTCATCGGCGCGCCGCCCCCGTGGCCCCGAAGGTGCTCCAGACGCGGTCCATCGCCGAGCGGGGGGTGCCCGGCTCCGCGCGCTCCGACGGCTTGGTGGTCACCGGCCGGGCCTGCAGCATGAAGAGCTCGCCGAGCCCGTCGGGCCCGCTCGCGTCGCGCGCGATCGCCCATTCGATGTCCTGATGGGCGCCGAAGTGATCCTCGACGCGTCGTCCGACGTCCACCAGGGCGGCGAGCTGGGCCTCGCCGAGGCAGGCGGCGTCGCGCCGGTCGTGCGGCACCTCGCTCCGCGCCGCGCCACTCCCCGAGGGATCCGGCACGTACTCGACCTCCTTCGGGCCGATCGACCGCGAGAGGACCTCCCGGGTGACCTTGCTGACGCGGTACTCGTCCGGGGTCACCTCGCCGCCGACCACCGCGAGCCCCAGGCCCCAGCTCGCGTTGACTGCGATCGTGCTCGGATCGCCGCTCACCGGGTTGCAGGTGAACATCACTCCCGAGACCGCGGCGTCGACCATCAGCTGCACGGTGACCCCCATCGCCGGGACCGCGTGCTCGGCGGCCATCTCGGCTCGGTAGGTCACCGCCTCCGCGCTGTAGAGGCTCGCCCAGCAATCGCGCATCGCCGCGCAGATCCCATCCGCGCCCCGGACCCAGAGGTAGGTCTCCTGCTGGCCCGCGAAGGTCGCCTCCTCGGAGTCCTCGCCG
The DNA here is from genome assembly GCA_035310805.1 of Solirubrobacterales bacterium. Classification (GTDB taxonomy): domain Bacteria; phylum Actinomycetota; class Thermoleophilia; order Solirubrobacterales; family 70-9; genus DASUPK01. The sequence continues at coordinate 4,558 of DATGDO010000055.1, read as the reverse complement.
ATCGCGCTGGAGCGGACCGCGACCGCCGCCCGCGGCTCGCCGGCGGCGGAGGCGAGCTCCTCGTAGCGCTCCGCGATCTCGCCGCGGAGGTCTTCGGGCACCGGCAGCTCGCGGATCGCCCGCGCGCACTTCTCCGGGCCGCGGCCCTCGAGCTCGAGCCCCTCGACGGCAGCCAGATAGGCCTCGCTCGAAATCGCGAAGCCCGGCGGCACCGGGACCTCCCCGGCGATCAGCTCGCCGAGCAGCGCGCTCTTCGCGCCGAAGCGCTCCTCGTCGGGACGCCGCAGGTCGGCGAGCGCGCTGGTCGTCACGACGCCCCGTTCGAATCGAGGATCTGGACGACCCCGGTCGAGCCGTCCACCTTGATCCGCTGGCCGGTCTTGATCGTCGAGGTCGCGGTGCCGGTGCCCACCACGGCCGGCAGCCCGTACTCGCGGGAGACGATCGCGGCGTGGGACATGATCCCGCCGATGTCGGTGACGGTCGCCCTGATCTTGCTGAAGATCGGCGCCCAGGCCGGGGAGGTGATCGTGCAGACGAGGATCTCGCCGGCGCGCACCTCGTCGAGCTGCTCGAGGGAGCGCACCACGCGGGCGATCCCCTCGATCTCGCCTGGCGAGGCGGCGTAGCCTCCGAGCTCGGCGCCGCCCCCGTCCTGCGTGCGAGCCCATTGCTGGAGCCGCTCCTTGGTGACGCCCCAGAGCATCACGACCATCGGGTCGTTGACCGCCTCGGGCATCGCTCCGAGCGCCGGGGGCGGCGTCCACTCCTCGAGCTTCTCGAGCAGCTCCTTCCGCCTGGCGACGATCGGCGGCCAGCGATCCGGGCCGAGCGGCTGCCCGCCGGTGGCCCAGGTCAGCGCGAGCTCCTCGAGCACCTCCAGCACCTCCCGGCGGTCGAGCTGGAAGACGTCCTCGGCGTCCTCGAGGAAGCCATGCTCCGCGAGCAGGGCGCCGAACTCGCGCACCTTGTTGAAGAAGCGCGACTGGAACCAGTAGTCGCAGTAGAACTTGTGCTCCTCGACGTAGGGGAAGACCTTGCGCGAGAGGCCGAGCAGCTGCTCGAACGTCGGGCGCGCCTCGGCGTCGAGCAGCGCCGCGTACTCGGCGGCGATCCGGTCGCGCTCGGCGATCACCTCCTCGGTTGGCCTGTCGATCTGCTCGCCGGCCTGCAGCGCCGCGATGTGGCCGGTCAGGGACTGGTAGGGGATCCGCGGGTCGTCGTTCCAGCTGCCGTAGTAGTGGTAGAGGCCGTCGCCGGTCCCCATGTTGAACCAGGGGTCCTTGACCGCCTCGAGCTCCTCGAGCCACTTCCTGCCGGCGTCGGACTCACCGAGCTCCGCCTCGATCTGATCGGGCGAGCGCCCCTCCCGGAAGGCGCCGGCGACGTCGGACTCGATCGCGAGGCGGGCCAGCCGCCGCAGCTCCTCGTCCGCCCGGAAGAGGTCGACGTCCACCCCGGCGACCATCTGGGAGATGTGCTGGTCGGGGATGTCCGGCAACGCCTCGCGGCAGAACTCGGCGAAGGTCAGGTAGGCGCCGTAGCCGAGCAGCAGGAACTCGAAGTGATGCTGCCACATCAGCTCCAGGCAATGAATGGTGCGGCGGTAGGCCTCGAGCAGCTCGACGTTTGAGAGCTTGCGGTCGGTGAAGAGGACCTCGTCCGGCTCGTACTGCGGCAGGTCGGGCACATCGATCGCCTCGACCTCCCGGTTGAGCGCCTGCATCTTCTCCCGCCACTTGACGTAGAGCTCGTCCCAGTTCTCGAAGTAGTAGCCCGCGCGCTTCTGGAAGAACTCGGCGCGCTCGGCGATCAGATCGGGGTCGGTGACCGGGTTGGGCGAGATGTAGACGTAGCCGTTGACGACGCGGTAGTCGACGCCCATCGCCGGGGGGACGGCGAAGGCCCGGTTCTGCCAGCCGGCGAAGGTGAAGTAGGGGACATCCACCTCGCACATGTCGAAGGCGGGCATCGGCAGCGGGAAGTGCATCGAGTTCCAGAACCAGAGCCGGTTCTCGTCCGCCTCACGGCGACGCTCGTCGAACAGCGCCCAGTAGGGATACATCTCCTCCCAGCCCTCGCAGCCGGCCGGGGTCTCGATCGAGAACGGGCTGGGAAAGGCTCCGATCTCGGATGTCGCGGTTGCCATAGGTCTCTCCTCCGATGGCGTGGTCACCGAGCAAGTCAAGTCTATTGGCCCGTCATCGCCGCCCCCGATCGAAGCCGTCGACGGAATCCGGGCGAAAGCCGGTGTCGATCGTGATCGCCCCGCCGACCGCCCGCGAGACGCAGGTGATGATCGTGTCGCCCTCCTCCTTCTGTTCCTCGCTGAGGAAGACGTCGCGGTGGTCGAGCTTCCCCTCGACCTCGACCACGGTCGCCGCGCAGAGCCCGCACTCGCCGCGCAGGCAGTCCCAGATCATCTCGACGCCGTCGTCCCTGAGGGCGTCGAGGAGCGTCCGGTTGCGCCGAACGGAGACCTCGCGATCCGCATCGCGCATCCGGCAGACGAACGCCTCGGGAGCGAAGGCGCCCCCCGAAGCGAAGGTCTCGAACTGCAGGCGGTCCCGCCGTCGGCCCCTCGCCTTCCATTCCCTCTGCGCGGCGTCGCGCAGCCGCAAGGGGCCGCAGAGATAGAGCTCGCCGTCCGGATCGAGGCGCTCGATCTCGGCGTCCAGGTCGAGGCGGTTGCCCTCCGCGGAGACGAACAGCTCCAGCCGGTCCCCGAGCAGCTCGGAGAGCTCGGCGACGAAGGGCATCTGCTCCCGGGTGTGGGCCGCGTAGAGCAGGCGGAAGGGGCGGCGATGGCGCTCGAGTGCGTGGGCCATGCCGTAGATCGGCGTGATCCCGATCCCGCCGGCGATCAGCAGGTACTCGCTGCGCCCGTACTGGAGCTCGAAGTTGCTGCTCGGCTCGGAGACCTGGACCCCCGCGCCCGGCTGGAGCCCGCGCACCCAGACCGAGCCGCCACGGCTGTCCGGGATCTCCTTGACGGCGATCCGATAGGCGCCGTCCACGGGGCCCTCCCCGACCAGGGAGTAGGAGCGCAGGTCGGGCAGCCCCTCGACCTCAACCGCGATGTCGAGGTGGCTTCCGGTCGGGTAGGCGCGCACTCCGGCGGACGGCTCGATCTCGATCATGCGCACATCGCTGGCGACATCGTGCACCGACCTGATCGCCGCGTCGCTCCAATGGCGGCCAGGCGCTGGGGCGAGCTCGGGCGTCGCACTGGTGGCCACTTGCCTGCTCCCCGCTCACTTCACTCCGAGCCGCTCGGCGTCGGCCTCGGTCGCCTCCACCCGGGTCGAGGTGCCCTCCTGCGTCTTGGCCTCGGCGGCGGATGCCCGATAGCGCTCGTCGTCGGCCTCCTCGGCGATCATCTTGTCGATCAGGCGCCGGGCCCAGATCGCCCCGCCGTCGATGTTGAGGTTGTAGAACTGCTTGTCGGGGTGATCGTCGATCCCTCGCTGCTGGGCGGCGAGCACCACCTCGTCCTCGCCGAAGACGCCGCTGACTCCCTCGCGGATCAGGGTCGTGATCCGCTGGTCGCCGAGGTTGTAGTTGCGCACGAACGCCCAGAAGTAGTGGCAGGTCCTCTCTGTCTCGGGGGTGATCGTGTTGAGTACGTAGCCGTTGACCCCCGCCGAGCGATCGCCCTCAGGAGCGCCGCTGCCGACCGGAGCCACGCCGACGTCGATCGCGATCGTGCCCGGTGCCTCGAAGTGGATGATCTGCCAGCGGTCGACCCTGCCGGCCGGCTCCCCGCGCTTCCACTCGAGCTGCATCTTCCAGAACGGCGGCGGATCCACGTCGTGCATCCAGCGGGTCACCGTGGCCGAGTTCGGGCCGTGCGTGACCTCGAAGGGGACCTCCGCGATCGAGCGCTGTCCGATGCTGGCGCCGTGGACGAAAGTCTCATGGGTGAGGTCCATGAGGTTGTCGACGATCAGCTTGTAGCCGCAGTCGAGGTGGATGAGCTTGCCGTCGCCGGCCCACTCGGGGTCGTCGTTCCAGTGGAGGTCTGGAATCAGGTCGGGGTCGGCGAGGGCGGGGTCGCCGGTCCACACCCAGACGAAGCGATGCCGCTCGGCGACCGGGTAGCGGCGCACCCGGGCGGCCGGGTTGATCGTCTTCTGGGAGGGCATGAAGACGCAGCGGCCCTCCGGGTTGTAGACGAGCCCGTGGTAGCCGCAGGCGACGTTGTCGCCCTCGATCTTGCCCTCGGACAGGGGCATCAGCCGGTGCCAGCAGGCGTTCTCCAGCGCCACGGGCTCGCCGTCCTCGCGCCGGTACATGACCAGGCTGTGCCCTCCGATCCGGCGGCCGAGCAGCTCGCGCCGGAGCTCGACGTCGTAGGCCACCGCGTACCAGCAGTTGCGTGGCCAGTCCGAGAGCTTGAAGGTCTCGGGGACCTCGCGGATGTCGCCGTCCGGGCTGCCGTTGGTCCTGCTCATCTCCTCCTCCTTCGTCCGCTTACCCGCGGGCGACGGCCCCTAACTCCCCGAGCGCGCCGAGCAGGAGCTCGTCGTGCTCGTCGGGCCTGACGTCCGGGAACACC
>DATGDO010000054.1:0-1959 GCA_035310805.1 Solirubrobacterales bacterium | reverse complement strand
CTTCGCAGGCGAAGCCGAGGAGCGCCCCGTTGGTGAGGGAGCGGGGGACCCGAAGGGGTTCATCCCCAAGGGGCGAATCGCAACCAACTGGTTCGTAGCGCCGCTCTCAGGCGCGAGCCCGACAGCTAACTCCGTAGGCCGCATGGAGAGTGCGAAGCGCATTGATCGACAAGAAGGTTGGTCGTACGCCCCGCAGGCGGGTGCCGTTCATCGCTGCGCTCGCCCTCGCGATCGCGCTCGCGATCGCGCTCCTCGGCTCGCAGGTCGCCTTCGCGCAGAGCGGTGGCGTCGGTGCCCCCGGCACCACCACCACCGAGCCGACCACCACACCCGCTCCGAGCGGGGCGATGCTCTTCCCGGTGGCGGGGCCCCACCAATTCGGACAGGGCATCGGCGCCCCACGCAGCGGTCACACCCATCAGGGCCAGGACATCATGGCCGCCTGCGGCACGCCGCTGGTCTCGGTGACCCGCGCCAAGGTGAAGCGGGTGAGCTTCCAGAGCGCCGCCGGCAACTACGTGGTGATCCGCAACAAGAAGCTTCACCAGGACTACATGTACGCCCACCTCGCGGCGCGCGCCTCGGTCACGAAGGGGCAGGTCCTGCAGCCGGGTCAGCAGCTCGGCATCGTCGGCGAGACGGGTGATGCGACCGCCTGCCACCTCCACTTCGAGCTCTGGCTCGGCAAGTGGTACCGCGGCGGCCACCCGGTCGACCCGATGCCCTACCTGCAGACCTACCAGGGCTACTAGGCCTTGGGGCAAAGCGGGTGAAGCGGGCCGACGGCTCGGTCCAGATCGGCCAGGACATCATCGCCAGGTGCGGTCCCTATCGTCGCCGCGCACGCGGCGGGGTGAAGTCGGCCCGCTACTCCGACGCGGCCCGCTACTCCGACGGGTACGGCAGAGCCGGCGCCAGCGCCCGGCCGGTACTCGACTGCGAGCACGCGGCTCTTCTACGACAGCGCCGAGTGGACGGTGGCCGCCCTACTCCCATTCGATCGTGCCGGGCGGCTTCGAGGTGAGGTCCAGCGTGACGCGGTTGACGCCGCCGACCTCGTTGATGATGCGATTGGAGACGCGCTCGAGCAGGTCGTAGGGCAGCCTCGCCCAGTCGGCGGTCATCGCGTCGTCGGAGGTGACCGCGCGGATCACGATCGGATGGGCGAAGGAGCGCTCGTCGCCCTGCACGCCGACCGAGCGGATCACCGGCAGGACGCAGAAGGACTGCCAGAGCTGGCGGTAGAGGCCGGCGGCCCGGATCTCCTCCTGGAGGATCGCGTCGGCCTCGCGCACGATCTCGAGGCGCTCCCTGGTGACCTCGCCGCCGACGACCCGGATCGCCAGGCCGGGGCCCGGGAAGGGCTGGCGCCAGACGAAGCGCTCGGGCAGCCCGAGCTCGGCCGCGACCGCCCGGACCTCGTCCTTGAAGAGCATTCGCAGCGGCTCGACCAGCTCCATCTCCATCTGCTCCGGGAGCCCGCCGACGTTGTGATGGGACTTGATGGTCGCGGCGGCCCGTCCGTCGCCGCCTGACTCGATCACGTCCGAGTAGAGCGTGCCCTGGACCAGGAAGCGGGCGTCCTCGACCTTGCCCGCCTCCTCCTCGAAGACGCGGATGAACTCCTCGCCGATGATCTTCCGCTTGGTCTCGGGATCGTCGATACCCGCGAGCCGCCCGAGGAAGCGGTCGGCGGCGTCGACGTGAACCAGCCGGATGCCGTGCTGTCCGCGGAAGGCGCTCACGACCTGCTCGGCCTCGTCCTTGCGCATCATCCCGTGGTCGACGAACACGCAGGTGAGCCGGTCGCCGATGGCCCGGTGCATGAGCAGCGCGGCGACCGACGAGTCGACGCCGCCGGAGAGGCCGCAGATCGCCCGCGCGTCGCCAACCTGCGCCCGGATCGCCGAGACCTGCTCCTCGATCAAAGAGGCGGGCGACCAGCTCTCGCGGCAACGC
>DATGDO010000053.1:0-3657 GCA_035310805.1 Solirubrobacterales bacterium | reverse complement strand
CTCCGTCCAGCCCGGCGCGGCCGCGGCGACCACCCTGTTCGACCAGGTCGGGCCGGCGGGCGCTGTCCTCTACAGGCCGCTGTTCTCCGCAATCCTGCTGCCGCGATCTGGCGACCCGCTCCGCTGGAGGCGGGGCGGCAGGGCCTCGTTCTCGCCGGCGCCTTCGGCGTGGCGCTGGCGGGAATGAACCTCTGCTTCTACGAAGCGCTCGACAGGATCCCGCTGGGGATGGCGGTCACCTTCGAGTTCGTGGGGCCGCTGCTGGTCGGGCTGCTCGGCTCGCGGCGCGCACTGCTCGGATCGTCCCTGGCCGAGGCGCCGACGGAGGCTTGAGCCCCAGCATTGACCTACGCGGCGCGGCGCAGGCGCCGCAGCCGGCTGAGCCTGAGGCGCGGGATACGCGTGACCGCGGCCATCTCGACCGCGGGCGCCGCACTCGACGCCTCGACCTCGAGCAACGACGGCATGTGGCGCTCGATCTGAGCCACGAGGCAGGCTCGGCACGAGCACTCAGGAACGGATATGCCTGTATTCGAACAGACCGTCATCCGGGTTCCTTAAGCCGAAGCGACGTCACGGTAACTCGATCGGCGGCCGGAAACCCCGCAAATAGCCCAAAACCGCGTAGTTGACGTCCAGTCATGACAACCCCCAGGTCGTCCGCTGAGAAGATCAAGCGGATGGAAGCACAGGGCCCCGATGTGCGCGCCGCTTCGATCGGAGAGGCGGTGGCGAAGGCGCAGGTGCATGCCCCCACCCGCGGCAACCGCCGGCTCGAGCGCTTCCTCGAGGCGGTCAACGCGGACGAGCGCGTGCGGGCCTGGTGGTACATGGCGCAGATCACCTCGGAGCGCCTGGGCATGTCCGACCACTCCTGGGTGCACGTCCAGGTCGTCCTCAACATCTCGCTGCGCCTGCTCCGCCTGCTCGTCAAGGGAGGGATCGAGCCCGCGATGGTCACCGACCACGGGATGCGCGACCGCGACGCCGAGGTCGTGGTCGCGGGCGGCGCCCTCCTGCACGACGTCGGCATGTCGATCCACCGGTCCGACCATGAGGCGTACAGCCTCTTCATGGTCGAGCAGCGGCTTCAGTCACTGCTCGCCGAGTGCTACGACGATCCTGAGCGGACGGTCGTGATCTCGGAGATCCTGCACGCGATCATCGGCCACCGCCGGCGCGGCGAGCCCTACACGGTCGAGGCGGGGGTCGTGCGCGTGGCCGACGCCCTGGACATGGCGGAGGGCCGCTCGCGCATCCCGGTCGAGGGCGGCCAGTACGGGATCCACGCGCTCTCGGCCGCGGCGATCGACGAGATCCGCATCGAGCCGGGGGAGGAGCGGCCGGTGAAGGTGGAGATCGAGATGAACAACTCCGCCGGGATCTTCCAGGTCGACGACCTGCTCGCCACCAAGCTCAGGGGCACGCCCCTGGAGGGCCACGTCGAGGTGATCGCCCAGGTGAAGGGCGAGACCGAGAAGCGGCTGCTCCCGTCCTTCCGACTCTAGACCCCGGCGCCGGCGCCGCCGCGACCCTCGCCGGCGGCGAAGCGGGCGGCGCCCTTCACCCCGACGCCGCTGACGGCGCCGCCGATCTTCGCCTCGCGGGCGAGGCCCTCCTCGAGCGGGAGCGCGAAGCCCTCCAGCGCCGAGCGGCGATCCGCGAGCATCGTCTCCTGGGGGAACTGGGCGAGCCCCTCCGCCATCTCGAGGGCGCGCTCGAGGTGCTTGCCGGGAGCTACGACCTCGGTGAGCAGCCCCATCGCGAGCGCCTCGTCCGCCTCGACGATCCGGCCCGTGATGATCAGGTCCAGCGCGCGGCCCATGCCCACCAACCGGGGCAGGCGCTGGGTGCCGCCGTCGATCAGCGGGACACCCCAGCGCCGCTCGGGGAAGCCGAGCTTGGCCGTCTCCGTGCCGATCCTCAGGTCGCACCAGAGGGCAAGCTCCAGGCCGCCGGCCAACGCATATCCGGAGATCGCCGCGATCGTCGGCTTGGGGGAGGTGAGGCGGGTGAAGCCGAGCGGCCCGTTTGGACGAGGCTTCAGCCACTGCTCCGCGATCCCCTCGTCGTCGATCGCGGCGGCGACTGACTTCAGGTCGGCTCCGGCGCAAAAAGCCTGATCGCCGGAGCCGGTGAGGATCAGGACCCTGGCGTCATCGTCGCCCTCGAACTCGCGGTAGCCCTGCAGCAGCTGGTCGGCCGTGTTCGGATCGACGGCGTTGCGCCGCTCGGGCCGGTCGATGGTGAGCACCCCGGCGGCCCCTCGCCGCTCATAGGTGACCTCTGGCATGTCGCGATCCTAACCGGGGGTCGGCTGCGGCCACTGCCGAAGGAAGGGCAGCGGGTCCAGCGGCTTGGTCTCGGCGCGGAGCGAGGCCTTGCCGATACGGACCTCGAAGTGGAGGTGCGGACCGTCGCAGCTGCCGGTGCAGCCGAGCTGTCCGATCACCTGCCCGGCGTGTACGTGCTGGCCGAGCTGGACCTCGGGAGGCTCCAGCATGTGCATGTAGACGAAGCTGTGGTTGCCGGCGGCGCTGTAGATGGCGAGGTAGTTGCCCCGTCCGCCCGAGTAGCGGCCGTTCTCCTTGCCGCGGTCCACGACGACGCCGTCGTGGACCGCAACCTCCGGCGTCCCCACCCTCCCGAAGATGTCCTGCCCCTCGTGCACGTGGCCGTAGCGGGAGGCGCCGAAGCGGGCCTCCTGGTCGCCGAAGTCGTAGTTCCCCTGAAGCGGGAAGACGTATCCGGGGGCGAGCCCGGTCGGCGTGCCGGCGTCGACCCCGAAGAGCGAGGCGCTGCGCGCCAGCGACTGGTGGCCGGAGCCCGTGTCGAGGCCGGGAAGGGGGAGACCGAGGGCGGAGCCGATCACCGTGGAGATGGCCATCACGACGGTGACCGAGATGCCCGCCTTGGCGGTCGGCCAGAGGAGCCCCCGGCGTCTCGCGGCCTGCCGTCGGCGGTTCTCGGTGGCGCGGGCCCTCTTCCGGACCGGGCCCTGCACCCCCGGCTGGACCTTCGCGGTCGGCGTGGCCGGGACAGGGGTCCGCCGGCGCGGCCGCCGCCTCGATCGCGGCCTGGCGGGCTTGCGTCGCCGGCCGAGCGCCTCGCGCTCGCGACGAAGCATCTTCAGGCGCTCGCGCCGGCGCCGCTCCAGTCGATCCCGCAGCGAGCGCTCGCGCTCGGCCCGCTCGCGCTCGATCCGGGCTCGCCGCTTGCGATAGGCGCGCTCACGGGCGATCCGCTCCCGCTCGAGCCGCTGGGCCAGCGGCTCACGGCGCAGCGGGATCACCGCTGCTTCGCCGGCTCCAACTCGTCCGGGATCGACGGACCGCCCGCGCTCCTCCGGCTGCGATTGCGGAACGGCGACGCGATCGTCCCCTGCCAGTCCCATGCAGCGCCGGGACTAACGGCTTCCGAGGCGCTCTAGGTCCTCAGTGCGCCTCTGCTTGCGATTGTCGAGGCGAATCTGGATCAGGGACAGGACGGTCACCAGGATGGCGAAGAATGCGATCAGCCCGAAGGCGAAGTAGGTGACCACTTTGTCGTCCGTGCGGCCGTACACACCGACGCCATCGGCCGCCACGGCGGCGGGCGCGATCACGAGCAGTCCGAGCAGCGCGATGATTGGAGGCAGCAGACGACGATTTGACGCGA
>DATGDO010000052.1:0-5637 GCA_035310805.1 Solirubrobacterales bacterium | reverse complement strand
ATCGAGGTCGCCGTCCAGGGGGCGCGAGGGGAGCTCTACCTCAACCGCCCAGAGAAGCTCAATCCGCTCAGCCCCCGGGGCCTGCGCGAGCTGGTCGAGGCCGCCGCCTGGTTCGACGCCCAGCCCGATCTGAAGGTGGTCGTCGTCGCCGGCCGCGGTCGGGCCTTCTCGGCCGGCGCCGACGTGGCCGCCTTCGCCGAGGCGGCGGCTGCGGGCGAGCGCCCTCGGAGCCCCCGCGAGGACGCCGACGCCGGGCGGCTGGCGGCGGACGCGCTCGAGCGGATCGCCGCGGTGACGGTCGCCAAGATCCACGGCCACTGCGTCGGCGGCGGCCTGGTCGTGGCGGGCGCCTGCGACCTGCGCGTCGCGGCCGAGGACACGCGCTTCTCGATTCCCGAGGTCGACCTCGGCATCCCGCTCGCCTGGGGCGGCATCCCCCGCCTGGTCCGCGAGATCGGCCCGGCGCTGACCAAGGAGCTGGTGATGACCTGCCGGCCCTTCGGTGCCGAGGAGGCGCTCCGGGCCGGGTTCCTGAACCGGGTGGTGGGGGCCGACGAGCTCGACGGAGCGGTCGAGGAGCTCGCCGCGATGCTGGCGAGCAAGCCGAAGCTGGCGCTGCTCGCCACCAAGCGCCACACCAACGCCGTCAGCGGGGAGATGGTCGGCACGATCCGCAGCTGGTCCGACGCCGACGGCCTCCTGGCCGGGCTCCGCGACCCGGAGGGAAACGAGTCGGCGGCGCGCTACCTGGCGCGGATGAAGGGCGAGCACGACGAAGGAGGCCTGAGATGACAACCCAGCCCGCTCACGACACCCGACTTGAGCTGATCCCGCGCTCCCTTTCTGCCTGCCGTTCCTGGTGGGCGTGATTCATGGGATCGAGTCCGAATAGTTCGTACCGCAGATCCCTCAACAGGGGACATGGCCGATGATGAGCTCGAGCTGTGGATTGATCCGGAGCTTCGCCCCGGGACCTGGGCCAACTGGGCGCGTGTGTTCGAGGGCCCGGAGGAGTTCGTCTTCGACTTCGCCTGCCGCGATCCCGACGACGGGCCCGAGGCTGTCCTGGTTGCGAGAGTCCGCTGCTCGCCGCGAGTAGCCCGCAAATTGGCGGATTCGCTCGCCGAGGCATGGCGACGCTATGCTCGCGCTTCGCTCCCGAAGGAGGTGACTGATGGCGAGACCGAAATGGGATCCGGACCGGAGGATGTTCAAGGTCAGGGTCCCGATGAGGGCTAAGGACGAGCCGAATCGGATGCTCGCCGATGATCTGGCCGACCTGAGGCCCGAGCATCAGCGGATCATCAGGGCCATGAGGCTCCGGGTCCTGAGGGAACACGGAGATCTGCCCTGAGCCCTACCCCGCGCTCGGAATCCTGAAGAAGCTGGTCAGGCGACTGGCGAGCATCACGTCGCCCTCGAGCTTGAGCTTGCCGGTGAGGAAGAGGGTGGGGCCGGAGGCCCTGCTGGCGGCGAGCTTCAGGAAGTGGACGCCGTTCAGCTTGATCGTCACGCGCGGGTCGCGCTCGGGATCGCTGCTGGCGCGGCAGGTGCCCTCGGCGAAGATCACCTCGTAGTGGTCGTAGCCGCCGCCGTGCTCGGCGGGGCGGTCGAGGATCTTGAAGTGGACGACGGCGTCGAGGTTCCGGATCTGGGAGGGCTCGACGTGGTCGGCCATCCGGGTGAAGATCTGTTCGAGGACCTTGGGGCGGAGGGGCCCGTGGATCACTGCGGAGATCTGCTCGTCCGTGGAGAAGGCGATCAGCTCGGCGAACTGCTCGGGCTCGAACCGGGCGAGATCGGCGTCGGCGATCGGCATCTCGTTCTCGGCCATGTCATACCTCCCGTGTATGGTTGCTACCCGAAGTAGGAAAAAGCTACCATAGGTAGGAAATGGCGGCGAGGAGAAGAAGCGGCTCACAGCGCAAGCGCAGGGCGATCCAGCACCAGCGGCTGGCCGCCAAGCACGCCGCCAGGGCAGAGCACCACCGCAAGCGCGCCGCCCACCTCGGCCCCGAGCGCCGGCGCCCCGAGGTGCTCGACGCCGCCCTCGGCCTCTTCCTCGAGCACGGCTACGACGGCACCTCGATGCAGGCTGTCGCCGAGCGCGCCGGGGTGACCAAGCCCGTCGTCTACGCCTGCTTTCCCGGCAAGGACGAGCTCTTCCGGGCGCTGCTCGCCCGCGAGGAGGAGCGGATCCTGGCCGACATCCAGGGTGCCTTCGAGGGGGCCGACCTCTCCGATCCCGAGACCACCCTGGTCGAGGGCTTCACCGGCTTCCTGCGGGCGGTCGACCACTCGCCCGAGGTCTACCGGCTGATCTTCCTGGGGGAGGGGGGCGGCAACGCCGCCGTCGCCCACCGGATCCAGCGCGGCCGCGATCAGCAGGTGGGGACGCTCACCCTGCTGGCGAAGGCCTGGCTCGAGGCGCGCGATCGCGGCGACGGCAAGCGGGCAGGGACCGAGCGGACCGCGCGGCTGCTCGGCAACTCGATCGCCGGGCTCGCCGAGTCCGGCGCGCGCCTCCTGCTCTCCGGCGAGGATGGCTGGACCCCGGAGACCCTCGGCCGCGAGCTCGGCCGGATCGCCGCGGCGGCGCAGGCGGCGGCCTGAGACACCTGCTCGACCCTCTGGCGCTATCCGGGGCGCGGCTCGATCAGCAGCGCACGCGCCACGGCGAGGGTCTTGCCCTCGGGCGAGAGCACCGCTGAGCCCGCCTGGTGCTTGCGGCCGTCGAGTCCGATCGGCCAGGCGACCACGACCTGCTCCTCCCCGGCGAGGATCGGCCCCTCGACACGCGCGGTGAGGCGGGCCAGCACGCTCAAGGGCAGCTCCCCCTCCGTGTAGAGCGCGAAGTAGGTGGGACAGTCGAGTACCGCCCAGACGAACTCCGGGAGCACTCGTCCCGCCGCGTCGGCCGTCCAGGAGGGCGGCGTCCACGGCGAGGCGACGAGCTCCCGTCCCTCGACCGGGCCGGCGAACACCCCGAAGACGTCCTCGCGAGCCCGCCCGCAGACGAAGCAGCGGCTGAAGAGGCCGTCCGCCGGTGCCCGGTAGCGCGCCTTCGCCGCGCCTGCCTCGTCCGGGCTGACCGGCGCCGGCACCTCGACGTCGACGCCGGGAACGGTGTGGGCTTCGGCGACGAGCTCCTCGCCGTCGATGATCCGCACCCGGCCGCCGTCCTCGCGGACGACCTCGAGCTCGGCGTCGAGCGGGATCGGAGCCCTCAGATCGACCTGCACCGCCCCTTGGAGGAATCCGGCGAACACCCCCGAGCAGTAGCCGCCGTTGCCGCTGTCGAGGGGGCCGTTGAAGCGGCTCGGTATGGAGACGGACTCGGACACGGGCTGAATATCCCATCTCGGTGACGCCGACCGGGTGCGCGGGCGGCCGACCGGATCGCCGCGGCAGCGCAGGCGGCGGCCTGAGCGTCGCGGGAGCCGGCTACACGCCCTGCGCGATCAGGGTGGCGATGACGCCGATCAGCGCCACGATGATCCCGCCGCCGATCGAATAGAGAGCGGTGCGCTGCGAGCGGAACTCCTCTCGCATCCCAGTGCGAACAGAGCCGAGTTCCCCGACCATCTGAGAGCGCAGATCACGCAGGTCCTGATCGAGCCGCGCGAATCCGCTCCGCATCGACTCGGCCAGGTCGTCGAGTCGCTGATCGGTCCAGGCGGCGCGCTCCATCGCTTTGCTCAGGGTACCGGCGGCGGCGTCAAGTAACTCGCCGGACATGTGGCGAAATGGACACCTGCGGGCGATCGACCACTCGCCCGAGGTCTACCGGCTGATTCTCCTGCCGCGAGCTAAGCGCCGCGAGCGACGATCGCCACGATCACGCTGAGGAACCCGACAGTCATGCCGCCCATCAGCCCGGCGCCGATCCGCAGAACCGTCTGACGAAGGCTCTCCATCCCGGAGCGCAGGTCGCGCATGTCCCGGTCGACCCGATCGAAGCCGCTGCGCATCGCTTCGGCAAGGTCGTCGAGGCGCTCGTCGGTCCAGGAGGCTCGCTGCATCGCTGTGCCCAGGGTAAAGCCGCTGGGGCGCGCGTGATACTCCTGCGCACCATCAATGCGAGACGCGAGCCGATCCTTCCCAGCAGGGACGAGGCCGCCGAGCTGATCCCGCCGCCGGGCGGGGTCACCTGGCGGGTGGCGGGCGATGCCCGCCTCTTCGGCGGCTCCGGCTACGCGCTCCTGCTGCAGGTGACGCATCCCTCGGTCGGCGCCGGCGTCGCCCAGCACTCCAACTTCAGGGAGGACCCATGGGGCCGGCTGCTGAGAACGCTCGACTACACGAGCTCGGTCGTCTACGGGGGGCCGGATCTCGCCTGGGAGGTGGGGCGAGGGGTCCGGAGGATGCACGAGCGGATCAAGGGTGTGCGGCCGGACGGCGAGCGCTACCACGCGCTCGAGCCGCGCCCATATGCCTGGGTCCACGCGACGCTGGCCGAGGCGATCGTCCGCGCCCGCCACCTCTTCTGCTCGCCGCCGCTCAGCGCCGACGAGATCGAGGGCTTCTGGACGGAGTGGCGTCGCCTCGGCCGGCTGGTCGGCGTCCGCTACGGCGACCTGCCCGAGACCTGGCCCGAGCTCCGCGCCTACTTCGACGAGATGGTCGAGCGGGAGCTCGAGGACACCGAGGCCGCGCAGGAGGTTCTCTCCTCCCTCCGTGACCCGGCAGCGCCACCGCTGCCCTGGATGCGGGAAAGCGTCTGGCGCGTCCTCCGCTGGCCGCCGGCGAGGGCCGGCTCGCTCGTCACCCTGGGCATGCTCCCCGCGGTCCTGCGGGAGCGGCTCGGGGTGGAGTGGACCTCCTCCAGCGAGCGGCGTTTTCGGGCACTCGCCCGCGTCGTCCGCGCCTCCCGGCCGCTGATGCCCCCGCCGGCCAGGGAGTTCGGGCGCTACTACCTGCGCTGGCGGCGGGAGGCGATCGCCGGCGGGGTGACGAGGACCGCTGGGGAGCCCCTCTCCGGCTAGCTGGGCTTGGTAGTCATCGCCCAGACGGCGACCAGGTAGCCGACCAGCACCAGCGAGACCAGGCCGGTGACGACCCGGGCCGCGAGCGGGGAGGGTTGCTCACCCCGCCTCATGCGGCGCATCCCGATCGCACCGATCACCAGGGCGATCAGGAGCAGGAGGAAGCCGATGTCGCTGACCGCGTAGCCGATTCCGATCCAGCTCAGGTTGGAGTCGGCGAGGTCCTCCTTGCTCACGATCCACTCGGCCCCGGCGCGGAAGACGATGTAGCCGGGCAGCGCGCCGTAGAAGAGGGTCAGGTAGCCGAGCCGGGTGAGCGCCGCCGAGCCGTTCCGCCAGGCGGCGACCAGCGACACCGACGAGAGCGCCAGCGCGCCGACCAGGACCATCGCGCCCAGGAGGTGGACGAGGAGCGGCAGATCCCAGGAGTCCGGCCTGGTCGCGGACGCCAGGGTGGCGAGCGCGCTCACGCTCCCGGCTTCCAGACCATGACGACCAGCAGGGCGAGGAAGTAGACGACGCGCATCCAGTGGGCGATCTGGGTCCGCCGGTCGATCGCCACAGCCGAGTCGCCGCCGGCCGGCTGCATTCCCCTGCTCGCCTGGGCGCCCGACCCGGTCGCGAGCAGCCAGAGCACGAACGCGGCGATGAT
>DATGDO010000051.1:0-7263 GCA_035310805.1 Solirubrobacterales bacterium | reverse complement strand
AGCAGCTTGAGCGCCTCGCGCAGGGTCGGGCGGCTGACGCCGAACTCGGCTGCGAGGTCCTCCTCGCGGCCGAGGAAGTCGCCCGGGCCGAGGCCCTCCTCCTGGACGTAGTGCTGGATCTGCACCGCCACCTGCTCGCTGGCGCCCCGGATCTGCCGGGGCTGCGGCCTCGTGCGCGAGCGCGAGCCCGCTCTCTGGGCGCTCACGACGCGACCCACCTCGGTGAGCGCTCGTCCACTACCCGGCGCGACTTACCGGTCTGCCGGGGCAGGATGCCGGGCGCGATCGGGACGACCCGGACCCGGAGCCCGAGCTGCTGCCGCATCCTCTCCTGCAGCCGGCGGGCGTCGGTGCCGTCGGTCAACTCGACCTCGAGCTTGACCTCGTCCATGCCGCTGCGCTCGGTGTAGAAGGTGATCCTGAACTCGCCGGTGCTCGAGACCTGGCGGACGGCCTCCTCGATTGCGGAGGGATAGACGTTCATGCCGCGGATCACGACCATGTCGTCGGTGCGGCCGACGATGCCGCCCGGAAGCCAGCGGCCCTCGTGGCCCGCTGGGCAGCGCTCGTCCGTCGCGATCACGGAGTCCCCGGTCCGGTAGCGAAGAGCGGGGAAGCCGGTGAGGCTCAGCGGCGTGATCACGAGCTCGCCCCGCTCGCCCTGAGCGGTCGGGCTCAGGTCCTCTTCGAGGATCTCGCAGACGAACTCGTTCTCGTCGACGTGCAGTCCATGCCCGTCCGGGCAGGGGTCGCCGAACGGGCCGGCCTCGGTGAGTCCCGCATGGTCGATGCAGGCGGCGCCCAACCCCTCCTCGATTCGCGAGCGGACGCCGGGCAGCGAGCCTCCGGGCTCGCCGGTGCACAGCACCCGTTCCACGGAGTCGAAGGCCGACTCGAGCCTCTGCTCGACCGCGACCTCGAGCAGGTGGAGCGCGTAGGTCGGCGTGCACCAGAGGGTGGTCGCCTCCACCTCGGCGATCGTCTGCAGCCGCTGCACCGAGCCCATCCCGCCCAGCGATATACCGAGGGCTCCGATTCTCTCAAGCCCCTCCTTCGCGGCCCAGAACTGGACGTGGGGGCCGAACGAGAAGGCAAGCGCGACGCGATCCGAGCTGTCGAGTCCGGCGATCCGCAACGTGTTCGCGAAACGCTCACGCCACCAGTCCCAGTCCGCGGCGGTCTCCAGGACCCGGAGTGGGTGGGCCGTCGTGCCGCTGGTCTGGAAGACCTGCGTGTAGCGCTCGAGCGGATAGGTGAGGTTGCTGCCGAAGGGCGGGTGGGCCTCCTGGTCGGCGACCAGGTCGCGCTTGGTCAGCGGCCGCAGCTCGGTGAGCGTCGGGGGATCGCCGAGGGCGAGCGCCTCGACACGGCCACGCTGAAACGGGTTGCGATCGAGCACCACGCCGAGCAGCTCCGCCAGACGCTCCTCCTGATCGGCCGCCGCGGGTTGCAGACCAAGCCCCGGGCCGTCGCTCGTCAAGGCCTCCTCCTGGTCACCCGCTTGCGGTACGTCGTCATCTCGCGCCTTCAGCGCACACTATCGGATAAGTCAGAGTATTTGTCAGGTAGCCGCGCCGCTCGTGATGACCACCTTGATCACCTCAGCCGGGTGCTCCATCGCGTAGGCGAGCGCCTCAGGGGCCCGCTCGAGCGGGAAACTCCTGCTGATCAGGGGCTCGAGCAGCTCCTGATGGCGCTCCACGAAGCGGACCGCCTCGGCGAACTCCTCCGGATCGCAGCAGCTCACCCCGCGCAGGTCGAGCTCCTTCTCGGTGAACGTCCCGATCCTCAGCGGAACCTCCTCGCCGGACATCCCGACCACCACCACCCGCCCCGCCGAGGCCACCATGTCGACCGCCGCGCGGATCGGATCCGGTGCCCCGGTGGCGTCGACCACCAGCGGGGGCCCCTCTCCGCCGGCCCACTCCCGGCACGCCTCCACCACCTGGTCGCGGCTCTCCCAGAGCAGGCCCTCCGCACCGCTTGCGGCACCGAGCTCCAGGCGGCTCTGCAGGCGGTCGACCAGCAGGGTCGAGGCCCCGCGGTCGCCGGCGAGCAGGTGGACCGCCTGCCCGATCGGCCCAGCACCGAGCACAACCACCCGCTCGCCTTCCTGGATCCGAGAGCGGTTGATGGTCCGGACCGCGATCGAGAAGGGCTCGGCGAGGGCCGCCACCTCGGGCTCGGCCGCGATCGGGAACAGCTGGGACTCGGGGACTCGCAGCTTCTCCTGGAGGCCGCCGTCGGTGTGGATCCCGACCAGGCTGAAGTCGTCGCAGACGTTCCCGCGCCCGACCCGGCACGGGTAGCAGCTTCCGCACCCGCTGATCGGCATGACCGAGACTCGATCCCCGACGCCGACGCGGCTTGTCCCCGGCCCGACCTGCTCGACGATCCCGGTGAGCTCGTGGCCCTGCACCCGAGGATAGGGAGAGGAGTCGAAGATCTGCAGCTCGCCGGCGAAGAAGTGGAAGTCCGAACCGCAGATGCCGACGGCGTCGGGGTGCACGATCACCTCGCCGGGCCCGGGCGGCGGAGGCTCGGGTACCTCCATCACCTCCATCTTTCGGACTCCCCGGGTGACCGCCGCGAGCACCGCAACAACCTAGAGGATTTGGTCCATTGGCTCAAACCGCCGGGACGGCAGTCAAGCCAAGCTGATCTCCTCACGGAACGATGACGGCATCGCCCCGCCGTCGATCAGCACGACGGCGCCGGTGATGAAGCTCGCGGCCGGCGACCCCAGCATCAGCGCCAGACCCTTGAGCTCGTCGGTCTCCGCCATCCGGCCAAGGGGAATCAGCTCGGCCCAGATCCTCTCGATCCGCTCGTCCGGAAGCTCGCCGCTGCCGATCCGCGTACGGAACGGCCCGGGCGCGATCGCATTGACGTTGATCCCGTGGGGCGCAAGCTCGACGGCCGCCTGCCGGACCACGTGGATCACGGCGGCCTTGGTGGCCGCGTAGGAGTAGCCGACGAGCGGCTCGACCTTGACTCCGGCGTTCGAGGCGGTGACGACGATCTTGCCGCTCCCTTGCCTCTTCATCACCTCCGCGGCCGCCCCCATCGAGTAGACGACCCCGTTCAGGTTGACAGCGAGCACCCGCTCCCAGGCCTCGGTCTCGATCGCCGCGATGCCGCCGTTCGGGTCGGTGATGCCAGGCTCCAGCGAGATCCCGGCGTTCGCGTAGAGGACGTCGACGCCATCCTGCTCAGCGGCGACGTCGTCGATCAGCGCCTGCACCTGCTCGCGGTCCGAGACGTCGAGCTGGAAGGAGCGGACCTTGCCCCCGGCCTCGCCGAGCCGCGCCGTCTCGGCCTCCAGCCGCTGTGCCTCGAGGTCGGCGAGGGTGACCCGCGCCCCGGCCTCGGCCATCACCTCCGCGATCGCCAGCCCGAGCCCGCTGGCCGCGCCGGTCACAACCACACGGGCATCGCGGACGTCGAAGAGGTGATCGATCGCGTTCACCGGACCCGCCCCAGGCCGACGTAGTTCTCCGCCAGGGTCGCTGCGGCGACCGGCGAGGAGCAGACGTACTCCAGTTGTGAGCGCCGCAGCCCACGCAGGAAGCCGTCGTCGTCCGGGAACCGATGCAGCATCCAGGTCATCCACCAGCTGAAGTGCTGGACGCGCCAGACCCGCCGCAGACAGGCGTCCGAGTAGGCGTCCAGCAGCGCCGAGTCCCCGTCCTTCAGATACCTGGCGAGCGCCTCCCCGAGCACCTGCACGTCGGCGACGGCGAGGTTGAGCCCCTTGGCGCCGGTGGCCGGGACGATGTGCACGGCGTCGCCGGCGAGGTAGAGACGGCCGAACTGCATCGGCTGCGCCACGAAGCTGCGCAGAGGGGCGATCGACTTCTCGATCACCGGTCCCTCCTTCAGCGTCCAGCCGTCGTCGCGCGCGAGCCGCAGGTGCAGCTCCTCCCAGATCCGCTCGTCGGGCCAGTCCTCGAGCGAGTCGTCGGGGTCGCACTGGACGTAGAGCCGGCTGAGCTCGGGGGAGCGCAGGCTGTGCAGCGCGAAGCCCCGCTCGTGGGGCGCGTAGATCAGCTCCTCGGTCGAGGGAGAGACCTGCGCCAGGATGCCGAGCCAGGCGAAGGGATAGACCAGCTCGTTGAAGCTGAGCACCCCGTCCGGGACCGACGGCCGGCTGATGCCGTGGAAGCCGTCGCAGCCGGCGATCGCGTCGCAGCGGAGCTCCTTCTGGCTGCCCTCGTGCTTGAAGCTGATGCTCGGCTGGTCCGAGTCGATCTCGTGAAGGGTGACGTCATCGACCTCGAAGAGCAGCGGCGCCCCGCTGTCCAGCCGCGCGGCGATCAGGTCCTTGACCACCTCCTGCTGGCCGTAGATCGTGATCGCCCGCCCCTCGGCGAGCTCCTCGAAGGCGATCCTGTGTCCCTCGCCGTCGAAGCGCAACTCGATGCCGTGATGGACGAGGCCCTCCTCGCGGAGGCGATCGGCGAGGCCCAGCTCCGTGAGCAGATCGACCGTGCCCTGCTCCAGGACGCCCGCGCGGACGCGCTTCTCGACGTACTCGCGGCTGCGGTCCTCGAGGACGACGCACTCGATCCCCTCGCGCTGCAGGAGATGGGACAGCACCAGGCCGGCCGGGCCCGCGCCCACGATCCCCACCTGGGTCCGCGAGCCGCTCTCACCTTCCATGCTCTCTCCTCACTCCACCGCTGATTCGGCCGAACCCTAGTTGACGAGTCAACCGGTCCCCGGGGCCTCGGGTTCCGCAGGAGCGGTTGCCGTCTGCTCGAACCGCCGCGTCAGCGCGATCGTCAGGGCGGCGGCGAGCGCGAGGCCGGCGCAGAGCGACCAGGCCGCAGCGAAATGCTCGTGTTCGGCCAAGAGGCCGACGAGCAGCGGGCCGACCGCCGCTCCGGCGAAGAGGCCGGACATCATCACCCCGACCGCCCAGGCCGGCGCATCGGGACGCCGGAATACGACCGCGAGCGTCAGCGTGCCGGGCCAGGACCAGCCGATGCTGCCGACCAGCAGCGCGGCAACCACGATCACGGCAGGCTCAGCGGCGATCAGGAGCAGGTAGCCCGCGGCACTGCCGGCGAGGACCAGCCCCGTCAGCCGCAGGGCATCCCCGCTGGAACGATCCGCGATCAGGCCAAGCCCCACCCGGCTGATCGTCGAGGTCAGGCTGACGGCGCCGAGCAGCAGGCCCGCCGCCCCCTCGCCGATTCCCCGGTCGATGGAGTAGGTCACCAGGAAGGCGATGAAGCCGACTCCGGCGGCGCTCGCCAGGGTGGCGGCGACCGCGAGCGCGCGGATCGAGGTGAGGTGATGGGGCGCGGAGCCCGTATGCGCGCCGAGGCGCGGGGGCTCGCCGGACCCCGGCGAGGGCGCCACTGAGACCGCGACCACCGCCAGCGCCGCGGCCGCGACGTAGGCCCAGCGCCAGCCGAACGGGATGGCAAGCGCCGGAAGGGCGACCCCGGCGAGAAGCGCGCCGATCGAGGCTCCCGACTGCTGGGCACCGAATGCGAGGCCGTGGCGGCCGCTGTTGACGGTGCGACGCAGGAGCGCGCTCACCGCCGGGCCGCCGATCGCGTTGCCGAGGCCGGCGACGAGCAGGATCGCGATCAGCGCCGTCGCCGAGTTCGCGAGCAGCGCCACCGCGACGCAGGAGACCGCGGTGAGCGCGGCGCCGAGCAGCATCCCCCGCCGCGCACCGATCCTCTCCACCAAGTGCCCCGACGGCGTCGAGCTCGCCATGCAGGTCAGGTAGAAGATCGCCACCGCCAAACCGAGCACGGAGTCGCCGAACGAGAAGTCGTGGCGGATCCGGGGCGCCAGGCTCGCCGTCAGGAACCCGGGCAGCACCCCGGCGACGATCAGCGCGGTTCCGGGTAGGACGGAGCGGGCGGGCCCCGGCTGCCTATGCACCAGCCGCAGCGTGCAGGTGCTCCAGGGCGTCGGCCCCGACGTAGGCGAGCCCGAGCGGCGACCCCGCCTTCGTCAGGGCCTGCCAGAGCACTCCGGCCTCCGAGGCGGGCGCCACCAGCAGCCAGCGCTTCTCGTACTGATGCAGCACCAGGGTGGGGATCCCGCCCACCGACTCGACCCGCATCCGGCCGGGCGCGATCGCCGCTGCGCCGGCACGCACCAGCACCTCGCGGGCGTAGGGGCCTGTCAGGCAGACCGCGACGCGATCCGAGGTGACGTCCTCGATCCAGGTCTCCGGGCCGGCGCGCTCCGCGAGCTCCGCCCGCACCCGGGCGGCCCGGCTCGGCGCGGCGAGCACGAGGAGAAGCTCCGGCGAGATCACGGACCACCAGGCGTCCGCTGCCTCGAGGGCACAGCCGGGCCGCAGCACCCGTCCCGACGGATACATCTCGGCGATCGCCGTCGCCGAGTCGCGCACCTCGAACTTGCTGATGCTCGAGACGTCGGCGAGGCCGGCGGTCGCGCGGCTCACGGCGATCTCGGCCGCGAGCGAGCCGAAGTCGGCCGCCACCGACCACCCCTCGCGCTCGGCCATGTGGGCCCCGGAGCGCTTCAGCACCGCATCCAGTGGGCTGAGCAGGGACCCCATCTCAGCCCCAGACCTCGTGCGCGACCTTGCCGAGGAGCTCGAGCTTCGCCCTCTGGTCGTCAAAGGTGACCAGGTTGCCCGGCAGGGTGGAGGCGAAGCCGCACTGCGGGCTGAGCCCGAGACGCTCCAGCGGGATGTACTGCGAGGCCTCCTCGATCCTCCGCTTGAGCTGATCGGCGTCCTCGAGCTCGGGCTCCTTGGTGGTGATCAGGCCGAGCACCACCGCCTTGTCCTCCGGCACGAAGCGGAGCGGCTCGAAGGTGCCCGCCCGCGGCGAGTCGTACTCGGCGAAGATCCGATCGCACGCCAGATCGGTGAAGAGCTGCTCGGCGATCGCGTCGTAGCCGCCCTCCACGGACCACATCGAGCGGTGGTTGCCGCGACAGAGGTGCACGGCCCAGGTGACGTCGGGGAACGCCCTGATCAGCTGGTTGTCTCGCTCGATCATCTGGCCCAGCCAGGTCTCGGTGTCGAGCCCGAGATTGCGCAGGTTCTCCTGACCCTCCTCGCTGACCAGGTGCGTGTAGCGCGGTGAGTCGAGCTGGAAGTAGTCGCAGCCGGCCTCGATCGTCTCGCCGACGATCTGCTTCATCAGCTCGATCACCTCGTCCATGTAGGCCTCGCGATCCGGGTAGACCGTGTCCGAGTACCCGGGGACCCAGAGCACGCTGGCGTAGGTCATCCCGGCGAGCGTCGCCTTCGCCGGGCGG
>DATGDO010000050.1:0-3229 GCA_035310805.1 Solirubrobacterales bacterium | reverse complement strand
GAAGGCGGTGGGCCTGCGCTGCACCTCGTCGCGGAGCAGGGCCAGGTCGTGGTCGTCCCCGAGCTGGTCGGAGAGGGCGTGGGCGTGATCGGCGAGCCGGCCGATCATCGCGCCGTCCGCGCCGCGGATCAGGCGCAGTCCGTACCAGAGATCCTTGACCCTCTTGCGCAGCTCGTGGAGGTTGACGACGCCGGGCTCCTCCTCGACGGCGCGGAGGCGCTTTCGCCCTCGCCGGTAGCCGCGCTGGATGCCCGGGGCGATCAGATCCCAGCCGTCCCCCCCGAGGGGCAGCGCCTCGATCCGTGATCGACCCGTGGCGAGCTGGGCGGCCGCGCCGGCCATCGCGCGCTCCACCGAGCCGTCGTCGTGGGCCGCCCGATTCTCCTCGTCGAGCTCCCGGCGGAAGCCGGCGAACCGCTCCCGCGCCGTCGCCCCGAACCGCTCCGCGAGGGCATCGGTGGCCTCGACGAGGATCTCGGCGTCGCGAAAGCCGGAGAGCTGCCGGGCGGCCTCGCGATAGTGGTCGTTCTCGCGGCGCCAGGTGTCGTCCCCGAGCGCCTCGCGGACCAGCCGCAGCGCGGAGCGAATCTTCTTGACGTCCTTGCGTGCCTCGTGGATGGCGTCCGGCGGCTCCGTGCCCGCCTCGCCGCGGAGCTGCGCCAGCGCGTCGTCGACCTGCGCCGCCAGCAGCCGCTTGATCCCGGTCCCGACGGGCTCGCGCGCCAGCAGCCGGTAGGCATCCGAGTCGAAGGTCGCGCGGTCTCCATCGCGGAGCCGCCGCCAGCCGATGCCGGCCGCCGCGGCCGCGGTCCCCGCCGCCGCAATGGCTGCGGCCTTGCGCGGATCCATTGCCTCCGAGAGCGCCTTCCGCACAGTCTGCTCCGGCTGAGCGCGCGATCGTTTCACTCCTGACTCCTCCCACATATGGTGCGGAACTAACCGTCCCATCCAAGAACGCCGACAACTGTGCTCAGCCCGGCGGCGCGCCCTCCGTGGCGAGTGTCTCGTTCAGATAGCGACGGTCGCCGGTCACCTCCTCGCCGAGCCAAGGCGGCGGCTCGAACTCCCGGGCGGAATCCTCTGAGGCGAACTCGATTTCGGCGACCACGAGTCCCGCCAGGTCGCCTGCGTAGACATCGACCTCGATATTCAGATCGCCCAGCGGGATCAGGTGGCGGCGCTTGTGCAGCCGCCGCCCCTCTGTCAGGGCCCAGAGCTCGTCGAACTGCGAGCGCTCCAGCTCGATCTCCGCCTCCTGCCGGGAGAGTCCCGACCCGCGCTTCGCCGTGAGCAGCAGCCGAGCTCCCTTGCGGCGCAGCCTGACCTCGCCGGCGGCGCCGATCGCCAGGTAGCCCTGCTCGATCTCATCGGCGTCGGTTCCGTCCAGGTCGGGTGGATCGGAGACCAGGAACTTGCGCTCGACCTCCACCCGGAAACCCTAGACTGACGGGTGACCCAACAGGGGGGCTCGCGGGCAAGCGGGCTGAGATAGCGGACTACCCAACCCTCCGCTGACCCTTTGAACCTGTGCGGTAATGCGCGCGGAGGGAGCATGCTGACGAGACTTCGCGAAGGCACTCCGGACGCGGCCGGCGCCGGTCGCACCGGTCGAACGAGCACCGAGCCCGGCCACGCCGCGGGCGCGTCCGTGCAGGTCAGCGGGCTGTCGCACTCCTTCGGCGAGCTGCGCGCGATCGAGGGCATCGACCTCGAGGTCGAGCCCGGTGAGGTGCTCGGCATCGTCGGACCGTCGGGTTGCGGCAAGACCACGCTTCTCGAGCTGGTCGCCGGCCTGCGCCGGCCCGATGGGGGTGCGGTCTCCGTGGGAGGCCGCTCGGAGCCCGCCGAGCGGCTCGAGCGCTGCGCCTACATGCCGCAGCGCGACCTGCTCCTCCCCTGGCTGTCTGCCGTCGACAACGCGGCCCTGGCCCTGAGGATCGGCGGCGTCCCGCGGGGGGCGGCGCGGACCCGGGCGGCCGAGCACTTCGAGCGGCTCGGCCTGGCGGGCTTCGAGGGATCGCGGCCGGGTGAGCTCTCCGGCGGCATGCGCCAGCGCGTCGCCTTCCTCCGCACCCTGATGGCCGGGCGGCCGGTCCTCCTGCTCGATGAGCCGTTCGCGTCGCTGGACGCGATCACCCGGGCGGATCTGCAGTCCTGGCTGGCGGGCGTCCTCGGCCCCGATCGCCACACGGTCCTGCTGGTCACCCACGACGTCGAGGAGGCGCTCTACCTCTCCGACCGGGTGCTGGTGCTCAGCCCGCGCCCGGCGGGCGTCGCCGACCGGATCGAGATCGAGGCCCCCCGGGCGCCGGACCGAGCGGCCGCCGTGACCGCGCCGGCGTTCGCCGAGCTCAAGGAGCGGGCGCTGCGCAGCCTCGCCGGGGCGGCGCGATGAAGCGGGCGAGGAGCTACGTCGCGCCGGTCGTCGTGATCCTGCTCCTGCTCGGTGCCTGGGAGCTCGCCGCCCGCTGGGACCTGATCTCCAACGCGCTCAACATCCAGGACTTCCTGGTCCCCGCGCCGAGCGACATCGCCCAGTCCCTCTGGCGGGACCGCTCCCTGCTCGCGGACGACTCCTGGGTGACGCTGCGCGAGGTCCTGCTCGGCTTCCTCTGCGCTCTCGCCGCGGGCCTCGCCTTCGCCGTGGTCCTGCATCTGTCCGAGACCCTGCGGCGGGCCTTCTATCCGCTCCTCGTCGCTTCGCAGACGATTCCCCCGGTCGCGATCGCGCCGATCCTCGTCGTCTGGTTCGGCTTCGGGCTGGGGCCGAAGATCCTGCTGATCGCCCTGGTCTGCTTCTTCCCGGTCACCGTGAACACGCTCGACGGGCTGCGCTCCGTCGATCCGCAGCTGATCACGATGATGAGGACCCTGGGCGCCGGTCGGCGGCAGATCCTCGGCCGCGTCGAGCTGCCCTCCGCGCTCCCCTTCATCTTCAGCGGGACCAAGATCGCGATCGCGGTCGCCGTGATCGGCGCCGTCTTCGCCGAATGGGCCGGTGCCAGCTCCGGCCTCGGCCATCAGATCCTGATCGCGTCGAGCAATCTGCTGACCGCGAGGATGTTCGCCGCGATCACGCTGCTCTCGGTGATGGCGATCCTGCTCTTCGCCCTCGTCTCCGTGATCGAGCGCCGGGTCGTGACCTGGGACCGGCGGGAGGTGACGCGCGGATGAGGGCAGCGCGGAAGCGCCGCTCCATGCGCCTGCCGGCCGCGGCCGTCGCGGCGGC
>DATGDO010000049.1:0-22269 GCA_035310805.1 Solirubrobacterales bacterium | reverse complement strand
CCGCCGGAGGTGGGGGTGGCGGCGGTGGCGGCGGTGGCGGCGGAGCCACCGGCGGCACGGGCGGAACCGGCGGAACCGGGCTCTAGATCTAGGCCGCCCGCCCGATCGCGGCCGTGGCCGGCCACGGACGCGAGACGTAGCGACTGCCCCTGACGCAGTAGCGCCAGGGGAGCTCGGCCGCCTTCGTGATCCCGATACGGGGCGCCGTGACGATCTCCGTCGCCGTCCAGCCGCGGCTCCGCTGGGAGATCTCGAACGGAGGCTCGCCGAGGTCCGCCCCGTTCAGCGAGAGACCCACACCGAGCGCCTCGCTCAGCTTGCCCGGACCCGAGCAGAGCTGATCGATCTGCTCGCGTCCCCGGCGCGCGCGCATCAGGTCGATCCCCTCAGTGGGCTCGAGGGCCCGAATCAGGACCGCCGCGGCGCTCCCCTCGGGCTCCGCCACGGCGTTCAGCAGGCTGTGGATGCCGTAGGAGAGGTAGACGTAGGCGTGCCCGGGCGGGCCGAAGAGAACCTGGTTCCGGGTTGTCTGCCCGATGTAGGCGTGGCAGGCGGGGTCCGCCGCCTCGTAGGCCTCCGTCTCGACGATGATGCCCGCCGCCTCGCCGACGGCCAGCTCGCAGCCGATCAGCTCGCGCGCCACCTCGTGCACGGAGCGGTCGAAGAAGTCGCGGTTCACGCGCGCAGCGCGGCGAGCGCCTCGTACGCCCGCTCGAGTTGCTCGGAGAGTCGGCCCGACGCGGTGCCGCCGGCGGAGACCTTGGACTCGATGGTCCTCCCGGCCTCGAGCGCGCGCCGAACCGCCTGGCGGGCGCTGTCGGGCACCCCGTCGAGCTCCGAGTCCGTCAGGTCGGAGAGGGGCCTGCCGGACTCGACCGCCGCCCTGACCAGCCCTGCGACGAGCCCGTGTGCCTCCCGGAACGGCACCCCCTCCTGAACGAGCGCATCGGCCAGGTCCGTGGCGGCCAGCATCTCGTCCTCCGCCGCCGCGGCGAGCCGCTCCCGATTGAAGCTGATCCCGGCGAGCATTCCGGTGGCGGCCGCCAGGCAGAGCTCCAGGTTGTCGATCGCGTCGAAGAGCGGCTCCTTGTCCTCCTGGAGGTCCTTGCTGTAGGCGAGGGGAAGTGCGTGCATCGTGCCCAACAGGCTCGCCAGAGCGGCCGCCACGCGCGGCGCCTTCCCGCGCAGCAGCTCCGCCGCGTCCGGATTCTTCTTCTGGGGCATGATGCTCGAGCCAGAGGCGAAGGAGTCCGGCAGCTCGCAGAAGCCGAACTCCTGGCTCGACCAGAGCACGATCTCGCCGCCGAGGCGCGAGAGATGCATGGCGCAGATCGAAGCGGCGGACAGGTAGTCGAGCGCGAAGTCCCGGTTCGAGACCGCGTCGATTGAGTTCGGGTAGGGACGCTCGAAGCCGAGGTCCGAGGCGAGCGCGTCGCGGTCGACGTCCCAGTTCAGCCCGGCGAGCGCCCCGGAGCCGGCCGGCATCTCGGTAGTCGCCTCGGCGGCACGGAAGAAGCGCTGCGCGTCACGTCGGAACATCCAGAAGTAGGCGAGCAGGTGATGGCCGAGGTAGACCGGCTGCGCGCGCTGGAGATGCGTGTACGCGGGTGCCGGCCAGTCCCGGTGGGCCTCCGCCTGCGCGACCAGCGCCTCCATCAGGCTCTCGAGCAGGGCGATCGCACGCGCCGCGTGCGCCCGGACCAGGAGGGCCAGGTCGGTCGCCACCTGGTCGTTGCGCGAGCGGGCCGTGTGCAGCTTTCCCCCGGGCGGCCCGATCAGCTCGGTCAAGCGCCGCTCGATCGCCATGTGGATGTCCTCGTCGTCGTCGCGGAACCGGAAGCTGCCCTGGTCGAGCTCCGCTCCGACGCGGTCGAGGCCCCCGGTGATCTCAGCCAGCTCCCCGTCCTCGAGCACGCCGAGCTTGGCGAGCGCCCGAGCGTGGGCCTTCGACTGCTCGATGTCGAATGACGCCAGGCGCCAATCGAACGAGATCGAGGAATTGATCCGCCGGAAGAGCGGGTCCTGGTCTTCGCCGAATCGGGACATGGTCAAACGGTTCGCTCCTCGGCTTCGGCCCGCGAAGCGCCCTTCGCATCAGTCTAGGGCTGGATTCCGAGCGCCTCGCCGAGCACCGTGCAGACCCGGTCGACCTGCGATTCGGTCATCGAGGTGAAGAACGGCAGGGCCAGGGAGCGATCGGCCACCCGCTCGGCGATGGGGAACTCGCCCCCCTCGAAGCCGAAGCGCTCGCGATACGGGGGCAGTAGGTGGATGCAGGGCAGATAGGCCTTCGATGAGATGCCGTTCGAGGCGAGGGAGGCGATCACGGCGTCGCGGTCGCTCCCCACCGGGAGCTGGACACAGAAGACGAACCAGCTGCGGCGCTCATCGCCGCGGTTCTCGCAGGGCAGGACGATGTCGTGCTCGTCGTCCTCGCCGGCGGGCTCTGCACCGAGCTGCGTGAGCCGCTCCCTGTACAGGGCGGCGACGTTCTCGCGCACGTTGAGGATCTCGCCGAGCCGCTCGAGCTGGGCGATGCCGATCGCGGCGTGCAGGTCGCTGAGCCGATAGTTGAAGCCAAGCCGGTCGTGCTCGACCTGCTCCATGTCGGGGGCGCGGCCCTGATTGCGTTCGCTCCGCACCCGCTCGGCGACGTCCTCGTCCGGCGTGATCAGGACCCCGCCCTCGCCCGTCGTCATCTGCTTGTTGGCGTAGAACGCGAAGGTGGCGATGTTCCCGGCCATCCCGACCTTGCGCCCCAGGCGATCGATGGCGCCGAGGGCCTGGCAAGCGTCCTCCAGCATGCCGAGCTCGTGCTCCGATGCGATCTTCTCGAGCGCCGGGAGGTCGACCGGGTAGCCGAAGAGGTGTATCGGCAGGATACCGGCGGTGCTCTCCCCCACCGCGTCGTCGACGAGCTCGGGGTCCAGGGTCAGGGTGACCGGGTCGATGTCGCAGAAAGCCGGCTTCGCCCCCTCGTAGAGCAGGCAGTTGGTGGAGGCGACGAAGCTGAGCGGGCTCGTGATGATCTCGTCGCCTTCGGACCAGCCCATCGCCCTGACCCCGAGGTGCAGGGCCGCGGTCCCGCTGGAGACCGCCAGCGCGTAGCCATCGCCGAGCCAATCGGCGAAGTCGCGCTCGAACTGCTCCAGCTTCGGTCCCAGGGAGAGCGCTCCGGAGCGGACCACCTCCAGCAGCAGCTCCTCCTCGCGCGGGCCGAGCTCAGGTCGTGCGAGCGGGATCGGTTCGTTCACTCGATGAGCTGCTCTCTCGCGGTGGCTGGAAGGCGTACTCGAGCGAGTCGACGAGCGCCTCCCACGATGCCTCGATGATGTTCTCCGAGACGCCGATCGAGCCCCACTCGCGCTCGCCGTCCGAGGAGTCCAGCAGAACGCGGGTGACCGCACCGGTGCCGTGGTGCTCGTCGAGGATGCGGACCTTGTAGTTGGTGAGCTCGATGTCCGCCAGGTGCGGGTGACGGTCGATGATCGCGCCGCGCAGCGCCTTGTCGAGGGCGTTGACCGGGCCGTTGCCCTCGGCGGTACGGAGGTAGCGCTCGCCGTCGACCCAGATCTTGATCGTCGCCTCCGTGACCACCTTGCCGTCCTCGCGCTTCTCGACCAGCACGCGGAACCCTTCGAGCCGGAAGAGCGGCTCGTAGCCCTCGGTCTCCTTGCGAAGGAGCAGCTCGAACGAGGCGTCCGCTGCCTCGTAGTGGTAGCCGCGATGCTCGCGCTCCTTCAGGGTGCGCAGGGCGCGGGCCGCCCGCGCTTCGTCGAGCGGAATCCCCGAGCGCTCGGCGCGCTGCAGGACAGTGCCCTTGCCGGAGAGCTCCGAGACCACCAGCTCGCGCTCGTTGCCGACCTCCGCCGGGTCCACGTGCTCGAAGGTGCGGGCGTCGGCGCTGACGCCGGCGACGTGCATGCCGCCCTTGTGGGCGAACGCGTTCCTCCCCACGAACGGCTGGTCCGGATCCGGGGTGATGTTGAGCAGTTCGTCGATGAAGTGGGCGATGTCGGTGAGGCGCGCGAGCCGCTCGGCCTGCACGCATCGGTGGCCCATCTTGAGCTGCAGGGCGGGCAGGATCGAGGTCAGGTTGGCGTTCCCGGTGCGCTCGCCGATGCCGTTCATCGTCCCCTGCACGAGGCTCGCGCCCTGCTCGACCGCGGCCAGCGAGTTGGCGACGGCGCACTCCAGGTCGTTGTGGGTGTGGATCCCGACACTAATCGGTGGCTGCTCCGGCAGATCACGGGTCGCGCTGTCGCGCGCCCTCGCATCATCGCCGCCACCTCTCACATCCAGGGCCTCGATCATCGCCTCGGTCGCTGCGGCGATCTGAGCCGGCAGGCTGGAGCCGTTCGTGTCGCAGAGGGTGACGTTCTCGGCCCCCGCCTCGGCCGCCGCGCGGAGGCACTCGAGCGCGTAACCGGGATCGTCGCGGTACCCGTCGAAGAAGTGCTCGGCGTCGTAGATCACCCGCTTGCCCGCCGTCGTCAGGTAGGCGACCGAGTCGCGGATCATCGCCAGGTTCTCCTCGCGGCTGACCTTGGTGACCTTCTCCAGGTGAAGGCCCCAGGTCTTGCCCACCAGTGTGACCACCGGGGCGAAGCCGGTTGCCAGCAGGCGCAGGGCCGCGTCCTCGGCCGCCTGGGTGTCGCGGCGTCGGGTCATGCCGAAGGCGCAGACGGCAGCCTGCTGCAGCTCCACCTCGGCAAGCATCTCGAACAACTCCAGCTCCTTGGGATTGGAGCCGGGAAATCCGGCCTCGATGAAGTGGATCCCAAGCTCGTCGAGCTTGCGGACCACCCGTACCTTCTCCTGCGCGGACAGGGACATGCCCTGGCCCTGCATGCCGTCGCGCAAAGTCGTGTCGTAGAGGAGTATCTGTCGCATCGCTGCCTTTCTGCTTCCTGGTGGGCGTGAGAACCCCTGAACGGGGCCGTGCGAGGACCGCTGGCCGCTACGCGGCAGCGGTGCCCGTAATTCGCCCTGTGAAGCGGTGCGGCATCAAGAACCCAATCTACTGGACCTCGGTGCTCGCCCCTGCAGCGGCGCGGTCAGCCCTCGATCCGGCATCGGCTGGATCCTCGATGAAGTCGAGCCACTCGAGGTACTCGTCGGCGCGACCGTGCACCGCGTCCTCGAACTTCGCCTGGATGACGCGCGTGATCTCACCGGGCTCGCCGAGCACGGCGTGGTCGATCTCGCGAACCGGGACCAGCTCGGCGGCCGTGCCGGTGAGGAAGACCTCCTCCGCCAGGTAGAGCTCCGATCGGCCGATGTCGCGCTCGACGACCTTGTAGCCGAGGTCCTCGGCGATCTGGATGATCGACTTGCGGGTGACGCCGTCGAGGATCGAGGCTACGTGCGGGGGCGTCAGGATGACGCCGTCACGCACCACGAAGATGTTCTCGCCCGTGCCCTCGCAGACCATGCCCCGGTGGTCGAGCAGGATCGCCTCGTCGTAGCCCGCCTCGACCGATGCGTTCTTCGCCAGGATCGAGTTCAGATACTGGCCGGAGGCCTTGGAGGCCGGAAGCAGGCTGTCGGGTGAGATCCTCCTCCACGGAGAGATCGTCGCGCGAATGCCGTGCCGCTTGCCTCCCTCGCCCAGGTAGGCGCCCCAGGGCCAGGCGGCGATCACCAGCTCGACCGGCGCGCTGGCGGCGTAGAGACCCATCTCGCCGTAACCCCGAAAGGCGATCGGGCGGATGTAGCAGCTACGCAGGCCATTGCGGCGGACCAGCTCCTTGGTCGCCTCGCGGATCTCCTCGCGCTCGTAGCCGAGCGGGATGTTGTAGAGCCCCGCCGACCGGACCAGGCGCGTCAGGTGCTCGTCGTGGCGGAAGATGGCCGAGCCCTTCTCGGTCTCGTAGCAGCGGACGCCCTCGAAGACCCCGGTGCCGTAGTGGAGGCCGTGGGTCAGTACGTGGACCTTGGCCTCGTCCCAGGGGACGAACTCGCCACTCATCCAGATGTACTCGGCCTTCTCCACGTCGCTTCCTCCAGGTCAGGGCGGCGTCCCCGTTGGGCCCTGCCGCCTTTGGAATGGCGTCCAAGTATGCCCGATGACACTCCCCGCGAGCAATCGTGCGGCCGTCAGAGCGCCGCCAGCACCGCCTCGGTCATCTCCTCGGTGCCGACCTCCCGCGTCCCGTCGCCGCCAGCCAGATCCGGCGTCCGCAGGCCCTCTGCGAGGGCCGCATCGACCGCGCCGTCCAGCTTGTCGGCCTCCTCGTGCATGCCCAGCCCGTAGCGCAGCATCATCGCGACGGAGAGCAGCGTCGCGAGCGGGTTCGCTTTCCCGGTGCCCGCGATGTCGGGGGCCGAGCCGTGAACGGGCTCGTAGACGCCGGGGCCGCCCTCGCCGAGGCTGGCCGAGGGCAGCATCCCGAGCGAGCCCGTGAGCATCGCCGCCTCGTCGCTGAGGATGTCGCCGAACAGGTTCTCGGTGACGATCACGTCGAACTCGGACGGGCGCGAGACCAGCTGCATGGCGGCGTTGTCGACCAGCAGGTGGTCGAGCTGGACGCCCCCGTACTCGGGGGCGAGGTTCGTGACGGTCTCGCGCCAGAGACGCGACGTTTCCAGGACATTTGCCTTGTCGACCGAGGTCACCCGGCCGCGTCGCTCGCCGGCCGCCTCGAACGCCACCCGGGCGATGCGCGCGATCTCCTCAACCGTGTAGGCGCAGTCATCGTGGGCGCGGTCGCCGTCGCGGCCTGAATCGCCGAAGTAGATCCCGCCGGTGAGCTCGCGGACGACCAGCAGGTCGGTGCCCTCGATCCGCTCGCGGCGCAGCGGGCTGGCATCGAGGAGCGCCTCGCTGGGCCGCACCGGCCGAAGGTTGGCGAACAGGCCGAGGCCCTTTCGCAGGCCGAGCAGCCCCTGCTCAGGCCGTGGCTTCTCCGGATCCGTCGTGTCCCACTTGGGACCCCCGACTGCGCAGAGCAGGACCGCGTCGGCTGCCCGGCATGCATCGAGGACCTCTTCGGTGAGCGCGGTTCCATGCTCGTCGATCGATGCCCCGCCGATCAGGTGCTCGCTGATCTCGAAGTTTCCGACCTCGGCCAGCACCCGACTGGCGGCGGCGCCGATCTCGGGGCCGATCCCGTCACCGGGCAGGAGGACGAGGCTAGGCACTGCGGGCGTCGATGTTGAGGCGGACGTAGTTGAGGACGAGCGGGTCCGGGGAGAGCTCGAGCACGGCCTCCGCGAAGGGCCCTCGCTTCTCCGCCGGCAGTCGGGAGAGATGCGGTCCCATCGTGACCGTGGTGGTGAACTCGAAGGGGTTCTCCGGCTGGACCGGCTTGTCCTCGAGCCAGCAGAAGACCTCGTCGAAGCCCGCGCGGCGCAGCCTCTCCTCGGTCTCCTCGGGGGAGGCGAAGTTCCAGAGGATCGTCATGCCTTCGAAGTGGCTCACGTACTCGGGGCGACTCGCCACGGTCGCGATCGCCCGGGCGTGCTCCGCGACGTTCCCCTTCCCCCCGCACTGCGCGACCAGACGGCCCCCCGGCTGCAGCACCGAGTGGATCCTCAAGAAGAGGAGGTCGTGGTCGCTGATCCAGTGAAAGGTCGCCGTCGAGAACACCGCATCGACCGCGCTCGGGGCCTGGTTCCGCTCGAGCAGCCCAGGCGCCAGCTCCAGGAGGTCGGAGACGATCAGCGTGACACGGCCATCGCCCCCAAAGCGCTCACCGGCGACCTTGATCATCTCGGCCGACCCATCGACGCCGATGACCTGCCCTTCGGGCAGGCGCTCGAGCAGGCGCTCGGTCACCCGGCCCGAGCCGCAGCCGGCGTCGATCACGGTCTCGCCCGCCCCGGGCGCGAGCCGATCCAGGACCTCCAGACCCCACTCGTACTGCGGGTCTGAGATCTGGTCGTAGGCCTTCGCGTCCCATTCGCGCGCGCCACTGTTGATGGAGCGGGGACCGCTCACAGCGAGGTCGTCACCGGCCCGCCGTCGGCACGACCGGCCGCCTCGAACTCGTCGATTGCGTCGGCGCGCTGCAGCGTCATCGCGACGTCGTCGAGGCCGTTGATCAGGCGGTGCCTGATCTGCTCGTCGATCTCGAACTTGAAGACCCCGTCGGCGCAGTTGACGGTCTGGTCATCGAGATCGATGCGGGCCTCGCCGGCGGCGGCAACTGCGCGACAGTGCTCCTCGTCGAGCACGACCGGCAGCAGGCCGTTCTTCGTGCAGTTGGTGAAGAAGATGTCCGAGAACGAGGGTGCGATCACGGCGTCGAAGCCGTAGTCCTTGAGCGCCCAGACCGCGTGCTCGCGTGAGGACCCCGAGCCGAAGTTTCGCCCGGTGACCAGGATCGGGTGCGCCTCCAGCTCGATCTCGCCCGAGCGGAACCAGTCGTAGAAGAGGAACTCCCCGAAGCCGGTGCGCTCGATCCTCTTCAGGAACTGTTTCGGAATGATCTGGTCGGTGTCGACGTCGGACCGGTCCAGGACCGCGACGCGGCCCTCGATGATCTCAATCGGATCCATCGCTACGACCACCCTCCGGCATCAGACTTCTCGTCCTCTTCACTCGGACACCCTCGCATGATCAGCTCCACTCCCTGGTGTCGACGAAGTGCCCCTCGACCGCGGCCGCGGCAGCCATCTTCGGGCTGACCAGGTGCGTGCGCCCGCCGGCGCCCTGCCGCCCCTCGAAGTTCCGGTTCGAGGTCGAGGCGCAGCGCTCGCCCGGGCTGAGGATGTCCGGGTTCATGCCGAGGCACGCCGAGCATCCCGACTCGCGCCATTCGAAGCCGGCGGACCGGAAGACCTCGTCCAGCCCCTCCTCCTCGGCCTGCGCCTTCACCTGCTGGGAGCCTGGCACGACCATGCCCCGCAGGCTCGAGGCGATCCTGCGGCCATCGAGCAGGCCCGCGGCCTCCCGCAGATCGGAGATCCGCGAGTTCGTGCAGGAGCCGATGAAGATCCGATCCAGCGGGATCTCGGTTATCGACGTCCCGGGGCGCAGTTCCATGTAGGCAAGGGCGCGCTCCGCGGCCTCACGATCCGCAGGTGATTCCAGCTTGGCCGGATCCGGCACCTGATCGGTGACCTGCACCACCATCCCCGGTGTCGTCCCCCAGGTGACCATCGGGGAGATCCCCGCGGCGTCGATCTCGACCTCGGTGTCGAAGCTCGCGCCGTATGCGGTGGGCAGCTCGCGCCAGCGCTCGATTGCAGCCTCGAAGGCCGCGGGGGCGCCCGGGCGACCCTTGATGTACTCGAAGGTGTTCTCGTCGGGGGCGACCATGCCGGCCCGTCCGCCGCCCTCGATCGTCATGTTGCAGATCGTCATCCGGTTCTCCATCGAGAGGCCCCTGATGGCCTCGCCCGCGTACTCGACGGCGTGGCCCTGCATGCCGCCGACACCGAGCCGCCCGATGGTCGCCAGGATCAGGTCTTTCGCGGTCACCCCAAAGCCCAGCTCGCCGGAGTAGTCGATCCGCATCGTCTTCGGGCGGCGCTGGACCAGGCACTGTGTCGCGAGCACGTGCTCGACCTCGGAGGTGCCGATGCCGAAGGCGAGCGCCCCGAAGGCGCCGTGAGTCGAGGTGTGCGAGTCGCCGCAGACGATCGTCATGCCGGGCTGGGTGACGCCGAGCTCCGGCCCGATCACGTGCACGATTCCGCGACGCTCGGAGCCCAGCGAGTAGAGCGGGATCCCGAACTCCTCGCAGTTGCGCTCGAGAGCCTCGACCTGGACCCGCGAGAGCTCGTCGGCGATCAGGCGCGCGGCGGGGGTCCCGTCGGTCGGGACGTTGTGATCGGCGGTGGCGAGGGTCTTGTCGGGCCGTCGGACCTTGCGGTCCGCCAGGCGCAGCCCGTCGAACGCCTGCGGCGAGGTGACCTCGTGGACGAGGTGGAGGTCGATGTAGATCAGGTCGTCGTCGACCTCGTGGGCCTCCCAGATCTTCTCGAAGAGATTCTTCGCCATCGGTCCTCCTAGCCTCGCCTCAGCCCGGCGGCGACGATCGCGATCAGCCGGGCGTCGGTCGAGCCATTGTTCTCGAAATGGTGGGGCAGATCGGCGTCGAAGGTGACGCTGTCCCCCTGGGTGAGCTCGTATCTCTGCCCGTCGATGAAGAGCTCGACCGCACCAGCCAGGACGACGGCGGTCTCGCGGCTGCCCGGCTCGTGCATCGGGGGATCGTCGGGGCCCCCGGTTGCCGATCCCGGCGCCAGGGTGTGCTCCGAGACGTCGGCCCGCTGGCCCGGCAGAGGCGGGGTCAGCTCCTCGACCCTGTGGCCGCGGCGGCGCCGGGTGCGGCGGTCACCGGCGCGAACGACGACGACGTGCCGGCCCTCGTCGAGGCGCAGCAGCTGTGAGAGACTCAGGTCGAGCCCGGCGGCGATCTTCTGGGCAACCGCGAGCGTCGGGCTCGTGTCCCCGCGCTCGACCTGCGAGAGCATCGGCGCGCTCACCTTGCTGCGCTCGGCGAGCTCGCGCAGGGACAGGTCCATCCCCTCGCGCAGGCTGCGTACGCGCGAGCCGACGGCCAGATCGTCGGAGACGGCCGGCTCGGGCGCTGCCTCTGCCCTCGTCGGATTCGCCATGTCTGCGTACGCTATCACATACGGATGTATGCTCGAACGACCGAACGCCCCGGGAACCGAATCTTCAGTAGTTCCCCCGGATGCGGCACAGGCCGCCGCCGATAGGGTCGCTTTGCCGTCCACCAGGAGGTCGGTCTGACGGCGTTCCGATCACCACAACACGTAGAAGGGCTGAGCACCCGAAGAACCCCGCGGGGGCTGGCATCCCGCGCCGGCGTCTGGAGCGCGCGGCACCGCAAGACCGCGATCTGGGGCTGGCTGGCCTTCGTGGTGATCGCGATGATGGTCGGCGGCGCGGTCGGGACCAAGACGCTGGAGCACACCGAGGGGAGCGTCGGCGAGTCCGGTCGAGCCGATCAGGCGATCGCGGATGCCGCCCCCGAATACGCCCAGGAGATGGTGCTGATCCAGAGCGGCCGGGGCACCGCCTCCGAACCGGCGTTCCGCGCCGTTCTGCGGGATGTCCAGCGAAGGCTCGAGGCGGTGCCGGACACCCAGAACTTCGAGAGCCCTCTGAACCCGGCGAACGCGAATCTGATCTCGGCCAACGGACGCGCGGCGCTGCTCCGCTACCAGATAGCCGGGAAGGACAGCCAGGTCACCGACCGGGTCAAGCCGGCCGTGGCGGCGGTTGCCGCCGCCCAGCGGGCGCACCCGGGCTTCACACTCGGCGAGTTCGGCGACGCCAGCACGAACCAGCAGATCGAGAAGGTCGTCTCCGACGACTTCGGCAAGGCCCTGAAGACGTCGTTGCCGGTCACGCTGATCATCCTGCTGGTCGCCTTCGGCGCGCTCGTCGCCGCCGGAATCCCGCTGTTGCTGGCGATCACCGCGGTGATGGCGACGATCGGCATCATGGGCCCGCTCAGCCACGTCATCGGCGGGGTCGACAACTCGATCAACGAGGTGATCCTGCTGATCGGCCTGGCGGTCGGCGTGGACTACTCGATGTTCTATCTGCGGCGCGAACGCGAGGAGCGCGAGGCCGGACGCAGCCCCGATGCAGCGCTCGCCGCGGCGGCGGCGACCTCGGGCCGGGCGGTGATGGTCTCGGGCTTCACGGTGATGATCGCGATGGCCGGGATGTACTTCGCCGGGACGCCTACGTTCCAGTCGTTCGCCACCGGAACGATTCTCGTCGTCGCCGTGGCCCTGGTCGGCTCGCTGACCGTGCTGCCGGCGATCCTCTCATGGCTCGGCGACCGGGTGGAAAAGGGCGGTGTTCCGATCCTCAAGGACCGGCCGTGGAACGCCGGCGAGAGCAGGCTCTGGAACAAGATCCTCGACCCGGTGCTTCGACACCCCGGAATCGCGCTGGTGCTTTCCGCGGGTCTGCTGGTCTTCCTCGCGCTCCCCGCCTTCCGCCTGCATACTGCGAACGAGAGCGTCGAGTCACTTCCCCAGGACGTCCCCTCCATCCAGACCTATCACCGGATCCAGGGAGCCTTCCCTGGCGGGGGCATTCCCGCCGTGGTCGTGGTCAGCTCCGACCGCGGGCCCACGCCGCAGACCCGGCAGGGGATCACGCGGATGGTGGCGCGGGCGAAGGCCAGTCCCCTGTTCAAGGATCCGATCACGCTCCAGTCCTTTCCCGACCCCAAGGTGATCCAGGTGAGCATCCCGGTCGTCGGCGACGGCACCGACTCGAGGTCGTACGACGCGGTGGACGAGCTGCGCGACACGATCATCCCGACGACGATCGGTGCGGTGCCGGGCGCGACTGCGGACGTGACCGGCTTCTCAGCCGAGTCGAAGGACTGGACCGACGTCACCAAGTCGCACGTGCCGGTCGTCTTCGGGTTCGTGCTGACCGCAGCGTTCCTGCTGCTGCTCTTCACCTTCCGCTCCATCGTCATCCCGATCAAGGCGATCCTCCTCAACCTGCTCTCGGTGGGGGCCGCGTACGGGGTGATCGTCTGGATCTTCCAGGACGGCCACCTCGAGTCGTTCCTGGGCTTCCATTCGAACGGAGCGATCATCTCCTGGATGCCGTTGTTCCTCTTCGTGGTCCTCTTCGGCCTGTCGATGGACTACCACGTCTTCATCCTCACCCGGATCCGCGAGTCCTACGACCGCGGGATGCCGACCAAGGAGGCCGTCGCGCACGGAATCAAGACCACGGCCGGCGTCGTGACCAGCGCCGCTGTCGTCATGATCGCGGTCTTCCTCGTATTCGCGACGCTGTCACTGATCTTCTTCAAGGAGCTGGGCGTGGGACTCGGGGTGGCCGTGCTGATCGACGCCACCGTCGTGCGCGCCGTGCTGCTGCCCGCCTCGATGACGCTGCTGGGAGACTGGAACTGGTACCTGCCGCGGTGGCTCGAATGGATCCCGCGGGTCGGCCCGGTGGCTGCGCCCTCCCTCCTCCCCGCAGGGGAGCGTTCCGAGGAGGGCAAGGGAGACGTCGGCCCGACGCCGATGCCGCGGACCTGACTCAGGCAGGCTCCAGCACCACGACCGGGATCCGGCGCTCGGTGCGCCGCTGGTAGGTCTCGTAGGGCGGGTAGGCCTTCGCCATCATCGCCCAGAGCCGCTCGCGCTCGGCGCCGGCCGCCTCGCGGGCCCTGACCCGGCGCTTCTCTCCCATGTACCAGGCGACGGTCTCGGGATTCGCCTTCAGGTTGTGGAACCAGGCTGGGTGCCGGTCGGTGCCGCCCTTGGAGGCGATCAGGACGAGGTTGTCTCCGTCCTCTCCACAGAGCAGAGGATGGGTGCGGCGCTTCCCCGACTTCCGCCCGATCGACTCGACGAGCACCACGGGCACGCCATAGGCCTTGCCGCCGATGCGGCCGTGGCTGACCTTGTACGCCCCCGCGTGAAGGTCGGTGAACCGTTCCCACAACCACCACAATGGCGAGCTCGAGCGCGGTGCCGGCGGGAGCTTCAGCCTCACGGCAGGTCACCCTATCTGCGTCGACTTCGTTTCGCCGAGCGAGGCCGGATTGATGCGGGCGGGGGGCTGCTACGGGCTTTAAGGGCCTGGCGTGCGCTCCACCGCGGCGTCGGCGGTCGCCTCCTCCGCCTCCCTGATCGCAACGCCTTCGAGAGCGTTCGAGATCGCCCGGACGAAGGCGCGGGCCGAGGCCTCGAGGATGTCGGTCGCGACGCCCTGGCCGCTTGCCAGCTTGCCGTCGGCGCGGACGGAGACGCTCACCTCACCCAGCGCGTCGGTGCCGCCGGTGACGGCCTCGACCTCATAGCGCTGGAGCTCGGCGTCGGTTCCCGTAGCCTCGCGAATCGCGCCGAAGATGGCGTCCACCGGGCCATCGCCCGAGGCCTGGGCGACCGACTCCTCTCCACTTGGCAGAACGACGCACACCCTCGCCTCGGGGGCGCGGTCGGAGCCGGCCTCGACCTCGAACCAGCCCAGGTTGTAGGCCTCGGCGGTCTCGCGCATCTCGTCGGAGACGATCGCCTCCAGGTCGAGGGCCGTGACCTGCTTCTTCTTGTCCGCGATCTCCTTGAAGCGCTTGAACGCATGGTTGAGGGCACCGCCCTCGACCTTGAAGCCGAGTTGCTGCAGCGCGTCCCGGAGCGCGTGGCGGCCGGAGTGCTTGCCCAGCACGATCGAGTTGGACTCCAGGCCCACCTCGGTCGCGTCCATGATCTCGTAGGTGGAGCGCTCCTTGAGCACGCCGTCCTGGTGGATGCCGGACTCGTGGGCGAAGGCGTTCCGGCCCACGACGGCCTTGTTCGGCGGGACGGAGTAGCCCGTCAGGCGCGAGATCAAGCGGCTCGTGCGAGCCAGCTCACGGGCGTCGATCCCGGTGTCCAGGCCGTGTGCGTCACGGCGCGTCCGGAGGAGCATCACGATCTCCTCCAGCGAGCAGTTCCCGGCCCGCTCGCCGATGCCGTTGACGGCACACTCCACCTGGCGGGCGCCGGCGACGAGGCCGGCGAAGGAGTTGGCCACCGCCAGCCCGAGGTCGTCGTGGCAGTGGACGGAGACATCGACCTCGTCCAGTCCCGGGACCAGCTCGTAGAGCCTGCGGAAGTAGGCGGCGTACTCGTCGGGCGTCGTGTAGCCGACCGTGTCCGGGACGTTGATCACGTTCGCCCCCTCGGCGACGGCGATCGCGCAGACCTCGGCCGTGAACTCGATGTCCGCGCGCGTCGCGTCCATGGGTGAGAACTCGACGTCGTCCGTGTAGGACTTGGCCAGTGAGACGGCGGCCTTCGCCTGCCCCTTGACGTCCTCACGCGTCGTCTGGAGCTGGTGCTCGATGTGGATGTCGGAGGTCGAGATGAAGGTGTGGATCCTCGAGCGATCGGAGTCCTTGATCGCTTTCCAGGCGGCATCGATGTCGGCCTTGTGCGTCCGGGCGAGGCCGCAGATCACGGGTCCCTGCACGTTGCGCGCGATCGCCTCGACGGCCTCGAAATCGCCGGGCGAGGTGATCGGGAAGCCAGCCTCGATCACGTCGACGCCGAGTCGGGCGAGCTGCTGCGCGATTTCGACCTTCTCCTGCGTGTTCAGCGAAATGCCCGGGGATTGCTCGCCGTCGCGCAGGGTCGTATCGAAGATGTGAACGCGGTTCTCGTCGGAGACCGGTGCCACAGCGTGGCCAGCAACTTCACTCATGACTTCCCTCCTTCTCTGGAGACTTCCGATGACCTGTGACTGAATTCGCGGCTATCGCGCCGCCCAGCGATTACTCCCCCCGGAGGGGGAGGAGAAGGAGAAGCGCCAGGCTGTCGAGCCGGTACGTCATCGAAGTCAAAGCAGAGTAGCGCAGTCTTTCCGCCGATCGTGCACGACATCGAGGGCCTGGCGAGGAAACCCTGAGCTGGGTCTCTCAACTTCCCCGGGCGCCGCTCGGGCGGAGCCTGAGAAGGGCAACCAGCTCGCCGCCACGTTTCCAGAACGGCTCGCCACGGGAGCCGGCGAACCGCTGCTCCGAGCTGACCTTCTTGGCGTGGCGGTAGAAGAGCTTCGCCCAGACGGAATGCGGCTTGGCGAGACGGAAGGCGCTCGGCAGCGCGGCGACGGGGATCAGGATGCCGAGGATCGCCATGCCGAACTTCTCCTTGGCGGCGTTGACCAGGGCCAGGGCAATCCCGAGGACCCCGACGACGCCAACCACCGCGAAGACGACGTCCTCGACCTCCGTCGCGGCGTCGATCCAGCTCCGGAATCCGACCAGAAGCATCCCCGAGAGGCCCGCCGCGACCATCACCGCGTCGATCGAGCGGCGACCCTCCTTGGACCAGTAGACGTCCTTGAGGTTGAGCCAGAGCGCGAACTCATCGAGGGTGAGCCCGGTGCCGATCCCGAAGCCCACGGCGACGATCTCCCGCCACGGGTCGCCGGGATGGATCGCCACCCCGACGTAGCCGGTGATCAGCAGCAGGATGATCCCCCAGACCAGGTGGTGGACGTGCGTGCCGCCGACCTCGACGTTGCCGGGCCACCAGCTGACCCGTGCCCGGATCATGTGCGCGCTGGTCCTGATGAAGCCGAACGAGACCAGGAAGGCGACGAAGAAGAGGAACTCCGTCTCGCGGCCGGTGTCGACGATGCCGTCGCGATAGGCGCTCGCGACGCTCCCCAGTGGCATGCGACGAAAGCTAGCTCAGGGAACCGACCGCCGGAGCTCGCAGCTCTTGGCGGTGTCCCTTCCTCCAGCGCCGCGGCAGAGATCCCTGCCGCCCCCGCCCGCGAGCTTGTCCGGGCCGCCTCCGCCCAGCAGGACATCATTGGCTCCGCCGCCGCTCAGGTTGTCCGCTCCCGGGCCTCCCAGCAGGAGGTCCCCCCCGCGTCCACCGGCGATCGAATCCGGTCCGCCGCCGCCGTCCAGCAGGTCGCTCAGCGAGCCGCCCACCAGACGGTCGCGTCCCGGGCCGCCCGCCAGGGGACGGCGCTGGCCGTCGATCACGGCGCCGATCATGACGTTCAGTCCCGGGTGCGCGTCGAAGGTGTCGCTGCCGCCGTCCAGATCGCCGACGATCGCCGCGATGTAGCCGGGGGCGCAGCTCACCTCTGTGGCGCTCGACTCGCCGACCTTCGCGTTGTCGAGGCCGCACTCGGCACCGCTGCCGTCGGGGTCCCCGAGGCCCTCGGGCGCGGTCAGCACCAGCCGTCCGCTCGACGCGATGTAGGCGCTGATCCGGTTGTCGATGCCGCGCTGGTCGTTGAGGGTGAGGACGTTGACCGACGCCGCCGCGCCGGCGCCGTGCCCGTGATGCGTCCAGACGGCGTCCCCCACGCCCGGTTGCGCCGAGGCGGCCGGAGCCGCCGCCGCGCTGCACGCGCAGAGGGCAAAGAAGCCCAGTGCCTGGCCAGCCCCACGTCTCATCTCCATCGATCCTAACCCGGCTCTTGGCCCAACGGAGCGGCCTCGCGGTCGCCGGGAGCAGCTACGGGACGAGCACGACCTTGCCGATGTTCCGCCGCTCGCCGATCAATCGGTGGGCCTCACCGGCGCGCTCGAACGGGAAGGCCTCGGCGACCACCGGCTCGAGCTCCCCGCTCTCGAGCTCCTCCACCAGGGGGCCGGTGATTCGGGTGAGGTCGCCCTCCCTGTCCCACCAGCTCAGCATGTTGAGCCCGAAGACTCCCTTGTTCTCGTTCATCAGCTGGAGGCTCTTCCACCAGGGCAAGGTGGCGAAGGGCATCCGGGCAACGCTCTCGACGAGCTTCCGCATGTTGCGGCCGGTGCCCGCGGAAGCCTCCGAGAGCCCGTACATGATCAGGCGGCCGCCCTGACGCAGCACACGGTAGTCCTTGCGGAAGTTGGTCGGGCCGGTCGCGTCGATGATCACGTCGACTCCCTGGCCGCCAGTGATCCGCCGCACCTCCCGCTCGAAGTCCTGGGAGCGATAGTCGATCGCATGCCCGACGCCGAGCTCTCGGATCGCGTCGTGCTTCGACGGGGAGGCGGTGCCGAAGACCTCGGCCCCGTGGTGGCGCGCGATCTGGACGGCCGCCGTCCCCACCCCGCCCGCTGCGGCGTGGATCAGCGCGCGCTCCCCTGCCTTGATCCCTCCCATCAGGACGAGCGCGCAGTAGGCGGTGGCGTAGTTCACGGGGATCGCCGCCCCCTGCTCGAAGCTGAGCCGGTCGGGCAGCGGCAGCACCTGGTCTGCCGGGACGCTGACCAGCTCGGCCTGCCCACCGAAGCGCACCCCCGCCACGACCCGGTCTCCAACCGAGACCGGGTCGACCCCGTCGCCAAGGGACTCGACCTCGCCGGATACCTCGTAGCCGAGCACGCAGGGCGGCTTCGGCGCGTCCGGGTAGAGCCCGATCCGCGCCATCGTGTCGGCGAAGTTGATGCCGGCGGCCTTCACGGCGATCCGGACCTCGCCGGCGCCCACCGCCGGATCCGGCCGCTCCTGGACCTGAAGGACCTCGGGCCCCCCGTGGCCGGTGAGCACGACAGCCCTCATGGCCAGGGACCCTAGTCCCTAGAGTGAGACGGCGCGTCCGACCGAGAAGCCGTCGAGCTCGAGGATCCGCTCGATCGTGCCCGGATTGACAGGAGCATCGGTGGTCAGCGCCATCACGGCGGTCTCTCCGTCCGGCTCGGCACCGACCGCGGCGGAGACGATGTTCACGCCCTCCTCGCCGAAGACCGTGCCGACCCGGCCGATCATGCCCGGCTGGTCGGTGTAGCGGAAGATCGCCAGGTGCTGGGCGAAGGGCAGGTAGAAATCCTCGCCCCAGACCCGCGCCAGGTAGGGGATGTTGCGGGGCCCGACGCCGGTACCGGCCACCTCGACGGCCTCGTCCCCGCTGTGGAGCCGGACGACGACGAGCTCCGTGAAGTCCTCCGAGATCGCATCCCGCGTCTCCATCAGCTCGATGCCGCGCTCCTCCGCCATGTGGGGGCCGTTGACCAGGTTGACCGGCTCCTCGGTGTGTCCTGAGAGGATCCCCACGAGGGTGGCGAT
This sequence comes from Solirubrobacterales bacterium, assembly GCA_035310805.1. GTDB lineage: Bacteria > Actinomycetota > Thermoleophilia > Solirubrobacterales > 70-9 > DASUPK01. The sequence continues at coordinate 3,807 of DATGDO010000049.1, read as the reverse complement.
GCCGAGAATGCGCGTGTCCTGATCGGCGAGCCGCCCGCGGAACTCGACCTCCACCCGCTCCGGCGCACCGTCGCCGAGGGCCTGCGCCAGTCGCCCGAGCTTCTCGCAGAGCGGCACGAACGGCGCCAGCTGCTCCATCACCTCGGGGCGGACGGCGGCGATGTTGACCGCCGTCGTCACCACCCCACCGGTCAGGGCCGCGGTCACCTGCTCCGCCGTGACCACCCCTGCCCGGTCCTGGGCCTCGGCGGTCGAGGCGCCCAGGTGCGGGGTGACGACGACGTCGTGCCGCTCGAGCACCGGGTGTCCGCTGAAGGGCTCCTCGGGAAAGACGTCGAGGGCGGCACCGGCCACCTTGCCGGACTCGAGGCCCTCGACGAGGGCATCGAGATCGATCAGCTCCCCGCGCGCGCAGTTCACGATCCGGACGCCGTCGCGCATCTTCGCGATCGCGGCGGCGTCGATGAAGTCGAGGGTCTCCGGCGTCTTCGGCAGGTGCAGGGTGATGAAGTCGGCGCGGGTGTAGAGCTCGGCGGGGTCGTCCACGCCCTCCGCGCCGAGCTCACGAAAGCGCTCCGCAGTGACGAACTTGTCGTAGGCGACGACGGGCATCTCGAACGCCTGGGCGCGCGCCGCGACGAGCTGGCCGATCCGGCCGAAGCCGAGCACTCCGAGGGTCTTGCCGTAGAGCTCGGTCCCCTTGAACTTGGCACGCTCCCAGTCGCCAGCGGCGAGGGAGGCGTGGGCCTCGGGGATCTTCCGGCAGAGGGCGAGGACCAGGGCCATCGTGTGCTCCGCGGCCGCGATCGAGTTCGCCTCCGGCGCGTTGGCGACGACGATCCCGCGCTTGGTCGCGGCGTCGACGGCGACGTTGTCGACGCCGGTGCCGGCGCGCCCGATCACCTTGAGGCGGTCGGCGCGCTCGATCAGGTCGGGGGTCAGCCTGGTCGCCGAGCGGATCAGGATGCCGTCGAACTCGCCGATCCGCTGCTCGAGCTCGTCGCCGTCCCAGTCGAGGCCAAGCTCGACGTCGAACTGCTCGCGCAGGAGGTCGACGCCGGTGTCGGCGATCTTCTCCTTGACCAGCACCTTGGCCCTGTCGCTCACCCTTCGCTCGCCCCTCCTAGGCGACTGGCTCAGGCGCGCGTCCGGCCTCGGCGAAGACCGTCTGGGCCGCGCCGGCCCCGGCCCCGGGCGCGACGTCCGCGTCGAGGTCGCGGAGGGCGGACTCCAGGGCGGTCAGCGCGATCACGATGTCATAGGCGCCGTAGTAGCCGCAGTGGGCGATGCGCACGATCTTGCCCTTCAGGCGCCCCTGGCCGCCGGCCGCGGTGACCCCGTAGCGGTCGCGCATCAGCTTCGGGACCTTGGTCCCGTCGATCGAGTCGGGGAGCCGCGCCGCGGTCAGCACGTTGGCGTCCGGGTTGTCCGGGCCGAAGCGCTCGAGCCCGAGCGCCTCGATGCCGGCGCGGGCGGCCCTGGCGAGGATCGCGTGGCGCTCGAGGACCCGCTCCAGCCCCTCCTTCTCGATCAGCTCGAGCGCGACGTCCAGCGCTCGCCAGAGGGTCACGGCCGGCGTGAAGGGGCTGTTGGGTGGCTCCTCGGCCTGCCCCTCGGCCGTCTTCGCCCAATCGAAGTAGTAGCGCCGCCCGGACCTCTCGGCGGCGAGCGCCATGGCGCGCTCGTTCACCGAGGCGAAGGCGAGGCCCGGCGGGCACATCAGGGCCTTCTGAGAGCCGGCGATGACCACGTCCACCCCCCACTCGTCCTGGGGCAGCTCGACGGCGCCGATGCCCGAGATCGCATCGACGCAGATCACCGCGCCGTGGTCATGGGCGACCGCGGTCAGGTCGCGGATCTCGTTGACGACCCCCGTCGAGCTCTCCGAGTGGGTCGTGAAGACGGCACGTGGCGGCCGCTTCATCGCCTTGATCGCCTCGTCGAGATGCTCGGGCGAGATCGCGGTCCCCCACTCGACCGCGAGGTGCTCGACGTCGCCGCCGAACGCCTCGCAGAGCTCGTACCAGCGCTCGCCGAACTTGCCGCACGAGGCGACCAGGACGGGCTCGCCGGGGCCGACGAGGTTCGCCACCCCGGACTCCATCGCCCCGCTGCCCGAGGCCGCGAACGAGAGCACCTGGTTGTCGGTACGGAAGAGCTTCGGCAGGCGGCCGAGGGCGCGGGCGTAGATCTCGATGAAGGCCGGCGCGCGGTGGTAGAGGATCGGCTCGGCCATCACCTGGCTCACAGCCGGGGGCAGCGGCGTCGGGCCGGCGGCCATCAGGTACCGCTTGATGTAGGGGTTGGCGCTCTCGGTCATAAACTCACCGTCCCGCCGCTCAGAGCCGCGGGGCACGACCTCGCACACAGAGTATTAGGGGGAGGCGCTGGACTGCTCTCCGTCGCGTCGGATAGGGTGGCCGCGCGCGCCCACGGGCACCGCGCCAAGCCCTCGACCTGGAGAGATCATGTACCCCATCGGTTATGAGGCGGACGCCGTCCTCGAGGGACGGAACCGGCTCACGAGTTTCTTCCGCTCCATCGTCGCGATCCCCTGGTTGATCGTCGCCTCCGTGTATGGCTGGGTGGCCCAGATCGCGGCCGTCATCGCCTGGTTCGCGATCGTCTTCACCGGCCGCTATCCGGACGGGATCTACAACTTCAACGCGGGGTATCTGCGGATGTACTCGCGCACGTACAGCTTTCTGCACCTGATCAACGACGAGTGGCCGCCGTTCGGTGGCGAGGAGGCGTCCGGCTATCCCGTCCGGATCGGCGTACCTCCGCCGCTCGACAGGTACAACCGCTGGAAGACGGGCTTCCGATTGATCGTCGGCATCCCCGTGATGCTGCTGGCGATCGTCCAGGCGATCATCCTGTACGTCTGCGCGATCATCGCCTGGTTCGCGATCCTGTTCACCGGCAAGCTGCCCGAGGGCCTCTTCAACCCGATGCGCTCGGCCCTCGCCTACCTGACCAGGGGGACCGGCTACTTCCTCCTTCTCACCGAGGATTGGCCACCGTTCTCCTACGAGGAGGGTGGCGCCACACCTCCCACCGGCCAGATCAGCAGCGAGGCCGCCAGCCGCAGGGAGTAGGGATCCGCTCGAATCCGGTTCGAGGCTTTTGGCTGAGCCCACCCGGGTGACGAGCGCCTGAGCGATGGCGGACGGAGTGGTCAGAGGAGAGGGCTGGGCGGCTGTCCCGGACCTGGAGGCCCTCGGCGAGGGCTATGGCTTCCGCAAGCTTCGCCGTCAGCTGGACGTCACCGAGTTCGGCGTCAACGTGATCACGATCCCGCCGGGCTACGCGACCGGCGGGCACTACCACGAGCGCCAGCAGGAGCTCTACTTCGTTCACCGCGGCGCGATCGAGATGACCTTCGGCGACGGGGCGAAGGCGGAGCTGCGCGAGGGCGGCGTGGCGCGGGTCGACGCCTCCACGATTCGCTCCGTGCGCAACCTGAGCGAGACAGAGGATGCGCAGTATCTGATCGTCGGGGCCGAGGCCGGGTACGTCGGCCGGGACGCCCACGTCCCCGAGGGCGAGACCAACCCTCGCGGGCCCGGCTTCTAGTCCTCGATCCAGGGCATCATCGAGCGGAGGCTCTTGCCCACCTGCTCGATCTGGGAACCGGCGGCCTCCTCCCGCATGCGCTGGAAGTTCTCCTGACCCGCCTCGTTCTCGGCGATCCACTCCTTGGCGAACTCCCCGGACTGGATCTCGGCGAGGATCTTCTTCATCTCGGCCTTGACCGACTCGTTGATGATCCGCGGCCCTCGGCTGTAATCGCCGTACTCCGCCGTG
>DATGDO010000048.1:0-4180 GCA_035310805.1 Solirubrobacterales bacterium | reverse complement strand
GTTGTCGAGGACCCCTCCATCGACGAGCAGGCGTCCGTCCTGCGTGGCGACGGGCGGGAACACGGCCGGGATCGCCAGGCTTGCGTAGACCGCTTCGTGGACCACCCCGCTCCGATGCACCACCGCCTCCCTGGCGACGAGGTCGCAGCTGAGGCAGAAGAAGCGCATCGGCAGCTCCTCGATGCGCTGCTCGCCGAAGTGCTCGGCCAGCAGGCCCCGCGTCCGGTTGCCCCGCAGCAGCGCATAGAGGGGCAGTGCGTAGTCGCCCGTCGGGTTCCTCTCCACGATCCCCTCCTTGAAGATGGTGTGGAGAGTGTCGCGGCCCGCCCCAGTCGCCACCGCTCCCGCGACCAGCCCTCCTAGGCTGACGCCTCCGACGCGGTCGATCACGAGACCCGCCTCGAGCAGCACCTCGATCACACCGAGGTGGGCGAATGCCCGCGCCCCCCCGCCCGAGAGGACCACGCCCCAGGCGCGGCCGGTGAGACGGCGCGCGGTGGAGTCGAGCGCCGCCCCCAATCGGTCCGGGTCGGTGAGGACCTGTAACTCACGTGGCTCCAGCGCGGCGAGCCAGCTCTCGGACACCGATTCCCCGCCGGTGACAAGCAACTCGCAACCCTTCAGAGTCGAGGCGCGCCGCGACCATTCGCGATCGGGCTGGCCGGAGGTGATCGCGACCACGATGTCGGCCTCGCCCAGGCACAGCTCGGTCCACGTCTCAGCGACCCCGCCGGCGACAAGCAGCACCCGCTCGGCATCGTCTTCGGCCCTCTCGATCGCCCCGAGCAGCTCGACCTTGCTTCCCTCCGCGCGGGGGTCAAGACGCGCCAGGCTGCCCGCCCGGCGAAGCCCCTTGGCAAGGCGGTCGACCGCCTCCGGTCCGGGGGCCCGCGAGTCGAGCCGGACGACGGCGATCGCGCGCGGCGCGGGTGGGGACCCAACCGGTGACTTGCTGACGGCGAGCTGGGCGCCCATCGACCGGGTCAGGGCGATAGCGAAGCTCGGCTCCTTGCGGATGAGCTGCTCGAACTGTGAGCGGGAGAGCTCCAGCAGCTCTGAGTTGCGGCGTGCCCTGACCGACGCCGACCTCCGCTCGGCGTGCAGCAGCGCGAGCTCGCCGACCACGTCGCCCCGGCGGATGGTGCGGATCAGCGTCTCAGGCGGTCCCTCGCTGACGATGTCGAGCTGGCCCGAGCGAATCACGTACATCGTCTCGCCCTCCTCACCCTCGCGAAGCAGCCATTCCCCCGCCGCCACCGCCACCTCGCGGGCCTGTTTGGCCAGCTGTCCGCGCTGCTCCTCGGAGAGCCCGGCGAGCACCGGCACACTGCCCAGGAGGCGGCCGCCAGCCTTCTCGGACCCAGGACCGGAGCCAAGCGCGGAGCCGGTCGCCGCTCGGCTCGTCGCGGTTGTTGTGCCGTCCTGGTCGCTCATGCCTACCCCGGCGTCAGGTCGGGGACGTAACCGTTCCCCATCGTGAAGCCTTTCATCGCCGTGCCCCCTTCAGCCGAGTGAGTCGTTGCAGGTCGTCAAAGCGCTCGAAGGAGGACACTAACTCAGGCGGTAGGAGCGGGGGCCTTCTCCGCAGGCGCCCCGAGAGGCTTCGCCGGAGCCCATACGTTGATCGCCTGAGCCCTGCCGCGCACCGGCATCGAGTCGACGAAGGCGAACTCGATCTCCTCCCGGGTGAGCAGCTCGCGAGTGGAGTCGGTGATGAACAAGTCGTGTTCGGTCCCCTTGGTCATCCCCTCGAGCCTGGCGGCGGTGTTGGTCGTGTCCCCGATCGTCGTGTACTCCAGGCGCCGACGCGAGCCGAGGTTTCCAGCCATCACCGGCCCGCTGTTGAGCCCGATGCCGATCTTGAACTGCTCACCCACCCCCCGCTCCCGCATCCACTCGTTCACTCGTGGCAGACGCACTGAGAGCATCTCGATGGCGGCCGCCAGGGCCCTGTCGGCGTGATCGGGCTGCTCGATCGGCGCTCCGAACACGGCCATGATCCCGTCGCCCATGAACGTGATCAGGGTCCCCTCGTGCGCCATCACCGCATCGGTCATCTCCTCGTGGTAGCGGTTGAGGATCTCCAGCACCTCTTCGGGATCGCGGGTCTCGGAGAAGGTGGTGAAGCCGCGGATGTCGCTGAACAGCACCGTGACCACCATCCGCCGGCCCGCCAAGCGCAGGTCGTCGTCGGTTCGTGCCAGCACTTCCCCCACCACCTGCTCGGGAACGAAGCGCGCGAAGGTGTCCCGCACCCGCCTGCGCTCCATGGTCTCCAGCAGGTAATAGACGAGCAGCGAGCCGACCAGCGAGAGGCCGAGCGCGGTCATCGGATAGAGGACCGGGACGATCAGGTTCGAGTTGAAGGCGATCTGAGCGGCGACCAGGTAGAGCGCCCCGGCGCCGAGCGCGAGCGCGAGCGCCCGGAGCGGCGAGAGCCGGTAGCTGGCGAGAGGGGCCACGATCCCCATCAGGGTGATCAGGAACAGGTCCACCAGGACGGGGCTCGACTGCAGGGGAAAGCCGTCGAGGGCCGTCGCGATCGCGTTCGCGTTCGCCTCGGCCCCTGACATCAGGTGGTCGCCGCCGGTGGTCGGAGTCTGCGTGATGTCCTTGAGGGTCGGGTCGGATGCACCGACCACGACGATCTTGTCGCTGAAGAACCCGGGCGGGACCTGGCCGCTCAGCACGCGAGAGAAGGAGACGGCGGGATACGTCCCGGGCCCTCCGGCGTAGTCGATCCAGGCGCTCTCGCCGCCCATCGCGGAGGTGGTGATCGCCTTCCCCGAAGCGAGCTCCGCCGCGACCAGCGGGAAGGTCTCCATCTTCCCGACCGAGTACGGGACACGGCGCCTGACGCCGTCAGAGTCCTCGCCGATCTGGCTGTTCCCGGCCCGCGCCTTGATCTGATCGAGCACCTTCTGCCCGCCGAAGACACCGCTTCTTCCCTGCGGATCGGGCTGGCTGTCCGCGAGGACGACCTTGTCTGGGCCGGCCCGGGCGACGGCGTCGATCAGCGCGTTGTCCTGCGCCTCCTTGGTCGGCTGCAGGAACTCCACGTCATAGGCGATCGCCTTGGCGCCGTCGCCACTGATCCGGTCGATCACCCGGCCGTGCAGCGAGCGGGGGAATGGGAACCGCACCGGTAGCTCGCGCGAGGTGGTGTCGTCGATCAGGACAAGGACGATGTCGTCGCGCGGTTTCTGGTCGCCGCGGATCGAGAAGCGCGTGTCGACGCTCGAGAGCTCGGTGTCATGAAAGAGGCCGGTCGCGTAGAGAAGCAGCGCGATCCCGGCCGAGATGACGGCGACGGCGACCAGCAGGTGCGCGTAGGTCCGAGTTCGGACGGCCGCCATCTTGTTCAGGGACTGCAGAACTTGCCGAAGCCCGGCCAGCTCTGCAGATCGTCGCCGGCGACTGCCGACCGCCGCCCAGGCGATCCGACGAAGCTGACCTCTCCCTCACTCATCGGTGAGCCAGTATGCCCCAAACGAGGGCAGCCGCGGGAATACAGGCATCCAGATGCCACGCGACGCGCTTCGCTTGCTGTCGCACGATCTCGCCCCGTCGTCAGGGCCTGATCAGCGAGGTCCTCGTAACTCATCGTCCCATTCGGGCGAGTGGATCAACCGCCGCGCCGCCACCGAGCCTGCCGCCTCATTACTGCGGCGGTGTCCGGTGACGGCCGAGATGAAATGCTCGCGGTCGAGCGCGAACAGGCGGCAGCCGGGAAGCGCCGTCACGGTCGCCGTGCGCGGAACGGCGTGCAGCAGTGCGATTTCACCGAAGGAGTCACCAGTTGACTGGTTGCGTCGGAAGTCCCCGTTCACGTGCACCTCGACCTCGCCTGCCGCGATCAGGTAGAAGCGATCACCCGTATCACCCTCAGCGATGATTTGCTCTCCCGCGACCGGAGCGATCGCGACCAGATCGTGACTGATGCGCTCGAGCGTGTCGATGGGCAAAGGGGCGAAGATCGCGTTCTCGCGCAGCAGCCGGAAGCGCGCCTCGTCGACGGGAGCGCCGATTTCAAGCCTCCGCAGGGCCGACCAGCGAATCAAGGCAAAGGCCGGGAGGAGCGCCCCGAACCCGATCAGGGCACCTCTCACGCCGGACAGGGCGATCACGCCCGAGACGGCGATCGAGCCGAGCGCCATCGCAGCAAAGCGGAAAGCCTCCA
>DATGDO010000047.1:0-11832 GCA_035310805.1 Solirubrobacterales bacterium | reverse complement strand
ACCACGCTGCAGTCGACCGCGCACTGGAAGGGGACGGAGATCCGCTTGCCGATCTTGAGCTTCCCGGTGGTCAGGTAGTTGATGAGGGCGCCCGACTTGGTGGCGGTGGGACCGCCGGCGAGAGCGCTCGAGGCCGGCAGCAGCAGTGCGCCGGCCACTGCCAGTACCGTCGCAATCCTCCCAAGACGAGACGTCCTGCTCATCAACTTCCTCCCTGGGTCGTTCCGGGTCTTCGGGCGCCACCCTAGCACCCGGGATTCGGCGGGCTTAGGCGACCTGGAGCTTGGGGAAGAGCGGATCCAGCTCGCCCAGGGCCTGTCCGCCGCGGCGGTCGCCGAACTCGGCCAGCTCCCGCCCCGACTCCCCCAGCGCTTCGAGCAGGCGGCCCGTCGTCTCTGGCATGTAGCTGTGAACCAGCAGCGTGGTCACCCTGAGGCCCTCAGCGAGCCCATAGAGGACCGCGTCCAGCCGCTCCGACGCCGTATCGTCCTTCGCCAGCTCCCAGGGCCTGGTCTCCTCCACGTACTGGTTGAGCCGGCGGACGAGTTTCCAGATCTCCTCCAGGGCCTGCGTCAGCTCCGCCTCGTCGAGCAGTGCCCGCACCCGATCGGGCACGCCCTCGAAGTCCCGGGCGAGCTCCGTCTCCGCCTCCGCCCCGGGGACGGTGCCGTCCCGGTAGCGGCCGATCATCGAGAGGACCCGGTTGGCGAGGTTGCCGTACTGGTCGGCGAGCTCCGTCTCGTAGCGGGCCTCGAAGCCGGCCGGCGAGATCTGCCCGTCCTGGCCGAAGGAGACCTCCCGGAAGCAGTAGAAGCGCAGTGCGTCCGCGCCGAACTTGGCGATCACCTCGTCGGGATCGAGCACGTTGCCAAGCGACTTGGACATCTTGTGGCCCTCCATCAGCAGGTAGCCATGGATGAACATCCGCCGCGGGACCTCGATCTTCGCGGCCATCAGGAACGCCGGCCAGTAGACGGCGTGGAACTTGAGGATGTCCTTGGCGAGGATGTGGAAGGGCGGCCAGAACCTCTCGGTGACGTCCTCGCCCTCCACCCCGTATCCGAGGGCCGTGTAGTAGTTGAGCAGCGCGTCGAACCAGACGTAGATCACCTGGCCGGGGTCCCACGGCACCGGCACGCCCCACTTCAGCGTCGGCCGCGAGAGGGAGACGTCCTGGAGCCCCTGCTTGATGAAGGAGAGCGCCTCGTTGCGGCGGAAGTCCGGCACCACGAAGTCGCGGCGCTTCTCGTAGAGCCGCTCGAGCTCGCCCTGGAAGGACGAGAGCCTGAAGAACCAGTTCCTCTGCTCCTCGCGGGTGAGGGGGATCCTGTGGATCGGACAGGTGTCGTCCGGGCCGATCTCCGACTGCGTCTTGAAGTCCGCGCAGCGCGGGCAGTACCAGCCCTCGTACATGCCCTCGTAGACGTGCCCGTTGTCGTGGACCCGTTGAACGATCTCCTGCACCCGCTTCATGTGCCCGTCGTCGGTGGTCCGGATGAAGAAGTCGTTCGAGGCGTCGATCTTGGCCGCCAACTCCTTGAAGCGGGGAGCGAGGCGGTCGCCGAGCTCCCGCGGGGTGACGTCCTCGGCCTCGGCCTGCTGCACGACGGGCTCGCCGTGCTCGTCCGTCCCGGTCAGGAAAAAGACGTCCTCGCCGCGCTGGCGATGGTGGCGGGCGAGGATGTCCGCGGCAATCGTCGAGTAGGCGTGACCCAGATGCGGCTCGCCGTTGACGTAGTAGATCGGGGTGGTGACGTAGAAGCTCACTAAGGCCTGAGCCTAGAGGAGCTTCTCCTGTCCCTTTGAGCCGCCGCCGCGGCGGCGGCGGGGGATGCCGGCCGCCTCGGTCAGGGCGTCCTCCACGTCGGCGAGGATCGCGCGCTCGGAGCGAGACGCGACGATCGGCTCGGACATCTCGTCGACGTGGACGTAGGTTCGGCGACCCTCCCCGCGATCCTTCGGATCCAGGGGGACGAGGGCGTAGATTCGATCCGCTCGGGCAAACTTCCCATAGCCGAGCGAAACCATGCGGGGCTCACGCTTGGCCATCTCGATTCGACACCAAGTTAGCGCCGACCGCGGTCGCCGGGATCGATGAGCGCCCGGCGGAGAGCGATCGCTTGAACGGGGCATTAGCCGGGTTCTCTTTGATCGAACCTCGACCATTTCGCGCATGGCCGACCTCTTCACAACCCTGTGGACCAAGCACCGGCTGGCGACAACAGCCGGAACGCTCGGCCTGATCGCGGCGGTGGGCGTGGGCGGCTGGCTGCTACTCCGGAGCCCGGGCCACTCATCCGAGCCCACCAGCTCCACCGCCACCGCGCCCGGCAGCGGGCCCGTCCCGCCCACCACCGACTGGCCCACCTACGGGCGCGATGCGGCGAGGACGCGGTACCTGCCGAGCGACCGCGTCAGGCCCCCCTACAAGCTGGCCTGGAGCTACGACGCCGGGCACCTGATGGAGTACTCGCCGGTAGTCGTCGGCGACACGCTCTACGGGATCGACAACAACGGCGAGGCGTTCGCCCTCAACACCCGGAACGGCAAGCCGCGCTGGCGCCGTGAGGTCGCCACGCTGAACGCCTCCGCCCCCAGCTACGGCGACGGCCGCCTCTACATCTCCAATCTCGAGCCCGGCCAGGTCCAGGCGCTGAAGGCGAGCAACGGCAAGGTGCTCTGGCGGCATCCGCTCCCCGGGCGCACCGAGTCCACTCCCCTGGCGGTCGGCCACACCGTGATCGCCGGCTGTGAGTGCGGATCGGTCTACGCCCTCAATGCCCGCACCGGCAAGGAGCTCTGGAGCGCCGCTGTCGGCGGCGCGGTCAAGGCCTCGCCCGCATACCACCGCGGGGTCGTCTTCGTCGGCGACTACGGCGGCGGGATGACCGCGCTGCGGGCGAGCAACGGCCAGGTGAAGTGGCAGGCGGGGGCCGGCGCCAGCATCTACGGGACAGCGGCGGTCGCCTTCGGCCGGGTCTTCGCCGGGGACCTCGGCGGCGGCTTCCACGCCTGGGACGAGAACACCGGGAGCTCGGACTGGAGCACCTCGACCGGTGGCTACCTCTACAGCGCGGCGACGGCGGCCAAGACCCACGACACGCCGCCGTCCGTCTACTTCGGCTCCTACGACGGCACGGTATACGCCCTCGACGCCCGCACCGGCAGCCGGCGCTGGTCCCAGTACGCGGCGGGCCCGGTGTCGGGAGCGGGGAGCATGATCGGCGACGTCTTCTATGCCGGAGACCTGAAGACCACCCAGACCTTCGGCTTCCGCGCCGCCGACGGCAAGCCAGTCTTCCAGTCGCGGGACGGCGCCTACAACCCGGTCATCTCGGACGGCAGGCGGCTCTACCTGACCGGCTACCGGGTGATCTACTCGCTGCGCCCCGCCCACGGCCGGTCCGTGCACGGCTTCGTCAGAAAGAGCCGGAACCTGGCGGGATAGCTAGCGTCGCGGCTCCCGCCCCGTGATGCCCTTGTAGAGATCGTTGGCGGGAACCCCGGTGAGCGCCGAGACCACGCTGGCCGCGGCCCGCGGCCGTGCGCCGGCCCGGATCAAGCCGCGCAGGGCGTCGGTGGCGAAGCCGATGTCGGCGGTCCCGCGCTCGGCCGCCGGACCGATCACGACCACGATCTCGCCGCGGACCTCGTCTCGGAAGCGACGCGAGAGCTCGCCGAGGGTTCCGCGGGCGATCTCCTCGTGCAGCTTGGTGAGCTCGCGGCAGACGGCCGCCGGGCGGTCCGGGGCCAGCTGGGCCAGGGCTCGCAGGGACTCGGGCAGGCGCCGCGGCGACTCGAAGGCGATCAGGGTCTCGGTGGACTGGAGCACCCGCTCGAGCTCGCCGGTGCGCCTCGGCAGAAAGCCCTGGAAGCGAAAGCGATGCGTAGGAAGCCCCGAGGCGACCAGCGCCGTGACGATCGCCGACGGGCCGGGAAGCACCTCGAGGTCCAGGTCACGGTCGATGCAGGCCCTGATCAGGCGGAAGCCGGGATCGGAGACCGCCGGCATGCCGGCGTCGGAGACCAGCGCGACGTTGTCCCCGCGCTCGATCCGCTGAGCGAGCTCGCGGGCCCGCTCGACCTCGTTGCCCTCGTGGTAGGAGATCAGCCTCAGCGCCTGGATCTCGAGCCGCTCCAGGAGCAGCCCGGTCCTCCGCGTGTCCTCGCAGGCGATCACATCGGCCTCGTAGAGCGCCCGGCGAACCCGCAGGGTGATGTCCTCGAGGTTCCCGATCGGGGTCGGGCAGACCACGAGCTTGCCCGGCATCGCTCAGGCCTCCTTGTCGAGCTCGATCAGGGCCATCGCCGCGGCCCCGATCATGCCCGCGTCGGGGCCCAGCTCGGCCAGCTTCACGGTGGTCTTGCTCATCGGCCGGAGCGCGCGCGCCTCGAGCTCCTCGCGCGCCGGCCCGATCAGCAGCTCCCCGGCTGCCGAAACGCCGCCCCCGATCACGATCACGTCGGGATCGAAGACGTTGGCGAGGCTCGCCAGGGCGACGCCGAGGTGGCGGCCCGCCTTCGCCACGACCTGGATCGCGAGCTGATCCCCCTTGGCGGCCAGCTCGGTCACGGTCTTGCCGAGGATCGGTCCCTGGGCGAGGGCCTGGCCGAGCGCGGAATCAGGCTCACGCTCCGCTGCCGCCCTGCCCTCGCGGGCGATCGCGGTGCCCGAGGCGAGCGTCTCGACGCAGCCATGGTTGGGGCAGTGGCCCTGGCAGCGGGGGCCGTCCTCCTCGATCACGATGTGGCCCAGCTCCGCCCCGGCCCCGGTCGACCCACGGTAGATCTCACCGCCGAGGATGAGCCCACCGCCGATGCCGGTGCCGATCGTCAGCATGACCACGTTACGGGCGCCGCGCCCGGCGCCGAAGAGATACTCGGCGAGGGCGGCCACGTTCGCGTCGTTGTCGATGTAGACCGGGAGCCCGAGCCGCTCGCCCATCAGCTCTCGCAGGGGCACGTCGGAGATCTCCAGGTTGACCGCCTGGATCGCCACCCCGCGGTCGTGGTCGATCGTCGCCGGGATGCCGAGCCCGGCGGCGAGCACGTCTGGCCGCGCCCGTCTCGCCCTCTTCAGCTCCTCGCCGAGGTTCTCGACGAGACGATCCTCGCTCAGGCCGAGCGAGGATTCCATGCTCTCGTGGTGGATCCTCTGCTCGGAGTCGACGACACCGACCAGCATCTTGGTGCCGCCCAGATCGACACCGATCGTCTCGCGCGGGCTCAACGGCGATGGCTGTCCGGCTGCGGCATGCGCAAGTATTGATATCCCATGTCTCCGCAGGGAGATGATCGGCCGCCGAAGCGGTCCGGGGGCTCCGAGGGCGGCGGGAAGCCCGACAGGCCCAAGAAGCCCGGCGGGTCGGGGGGCTCAGACGACCCCGGAAGCGGCAAGAAGCCCGAATACACGGTCTACGGGCGGGGCGGCCGCGGCGGCCAGAAGCGCTCGGCGCCCGCGCGCAAGCCGAGCGGCGACAGGCAGACCGGCGGCCGGCGCGAGCGTCCGCCGTACCGGGTCTACCGCTCGCGGCCGAGCCTGCGCGACCGGATCAGGAAGCCGAGCCTGCAGAGCATCCGCCGCTCCTCGGATCGCGGCGGCATTCGCGGCTTCTTCGGCAGGCTCAGCGGCGGTAAGCGGCCCTGGCTGCGCTGGATCCTGATCTTCGCGCTGGGCTGGCTCCTGCTCAGCTTCATCACCTTCGCGATCTCCGCCCAGATCCAGAAGGGAAAGCTTCCCCAGTCGGCCAAGGACGCGCTGAAGGGTGGGCCGGCCGTGCTGGCGGGGCAGAACATCCTCATCCTGGGGGGCGACCGCCGCGGCAAGACCCAGCACAATGCCGTCGGCACCGAGGGGCAGGGCCCGCCGCGCGCGGACACGATCATGGTGCTGCACGCCTCGCTGACCTCGTTCCGCAAGCTCTCGATCCCGCGCGACAGCTACGCGGCGATCCCGGACTGCGGCGAGCAGAAGATCAACGCCTCCCTCGCCTGCAACACGAGCAGCACGAACGGCAACCCCGCCTCGACCATCAAGACGGTCGAGCACTTCCTGGGCATCGACATCAACCACATCGTGATCGTCGACTTCGACGGCTTCGCGGACTTCATCAACACGCTCGGCGGGGTGACGATCCACGTGCCCGGGAATCCCAGCAAGAAGGGCGCGGCGGTCTGCGGCGACGTGGACGGCGGCAAGAAGCAGGGCGGCGTCTCCCTCAAGCTGCCGCCGGGTGACGTCACCCTGCAGGGCGACAAGGCCCTCGCCTACGCCCGGATCAGGCACAACAACTGTGACCCCTCCGAGGACGACCGTGACCGGGCCGCCCGCCAGCAGGCGGTCCTGAACGCGATCAAGGGACGCCTGACCAGCGTCACCCGGTTCCCCTACAACTTCGTCAAGGGACCGTGGATCGGATGGAATGCCCCGAGGGCCTTCGTCAGCGACATGGGCGGCTTCACCCTGCCCCAGGTCGCGATCGCAGCGATCCTCGGCGGCAGCGGAGAGACCAACGTCCTCGGTGGCAAGGCCGCGATCTCCTCGGGGCCCGAGGGGAGCCTCGTGATCCCCCAGGGCGAGTGCGAGGACGCCGTCAAGAAGCTGCTCGGCGGGGACCCGCCGCACCGGCCGGCCTGCTCGCCGTAGCCGGGCTAGTCGGAGCTGGAGCTCGTCTTGGCCTTGTCCGAGCCCTTCGAGCCCGACTTGGTCGAGCTCGACCCCGAGCCCGAGGGCTCCGAGGAGCCGCCGGAGTCCCCCGAGGACGAGTCCGAGTCCTTGCCCGCCGGGGAAGTGCCCTTGGCGGCGTAATCGGTCGAGTAGAAGCCTGACCCCTTGAAGTGGACCGCGACCGGGTGGAAGACCCGCTCGACGGGCGCGCCGCACTCCTCGCACGAGGTGACCGGATCGTCGGACATGCTCTGGATCACCTCGAAGGTGTGCCCGTTCAGGCAGCGGTACTCGTAGATCGGCATCGGAGGCAAGAGGGTAGTGGGCGGCGTCTCCGGGCATCGCACGCAATGGTCCGTTTACGCTGACCCGATGGCCGAGCACAAGCTCGAAGAGATCGTCGCGCTCTGCAAGCGGCGCGGCTTCATCTTCCCGGCGTCGGAGATCTACGGCGGCTTCGCCAACACCTACGACTACGGGCACTACGGCGTGCTGCTCAAGAACAACGTCAAGGCCGAGTGGTGGCGCGCGATGCTGCAGGAGCGCGACGACATCGTCGGCCTGGACTCGGCGATCATCCAGCACCCGCGGGTCTGGGAGGCCTCGGGGCATCTGGAAGGGTTCAGCGACCCGCTGGTCCAGTGCCTGGGCGAGTGCAAGAAGCGCTGGCGGCTCGACCATCTGCGAGAGGAGAAGCTCCGAAGCTCGGCGAGCCCGGATACGGGAGCAGGCGAAGCCGAGCCCGTGGCCGCTGACATCGAGATCACCTGTCCCGAGTGCGGTGGCGAGCTCTCGGAGCCGCGCCAGTTCAACCTGATGTTCGAGACCTACGCGGGCCCTGTCCAGGACGACGCCTCCAAGGTCTACCTGCGGCCCGAGACCGCCCAGGGGATCTTCATCAACTTCAAGAACGTCCTGCAGTTCTCGCGCAAGAGGCCGCCCTTCGGCATCGCCCAGATCGGCAAGTCGTTCCGCAACGAGATCACTCCCGGCAACTTCATCTTCCGGACCCGCGAGTTCGAGCAGATGGAGATGGAGTTCTTCGTGCCGCCGGCCGAGGCCGGCGAGTGGCATGACCGCTGGATGGAGGAGCGGATGCGCTGGTACACGGACCTCGGCATCCGGTCGGAGCAGCTCCGCTTGCGCGCCCATGGCCCCGACGAGCGCTCCCACTACTCGAGAGCGACCTCCGACATCGAGTACCTCTTCCCGATGGGCTGGTCCGAGCTCGAGGGAATCGCCAACCGCGGCGATTTCGACCTCACCCAGCACACCAGCTTCTCGGGCGAGAAGCTCGAGTACGTCGACTCGGCCAGCGGCGAGCGCTACGTCCCGCACGTGATCGAGCCGGCCGCTGGGGTCGACCGGGCGATGCTCTCCTTCATGGTCGACGCCTACGACACGGAGGAGGTCGAGGGCCGCCAGCGAACGCTGCTCCGCCTCCATCCGAAGCTGGCTCCAGTCAAGGTCGCGGTGCTGCCGCTGGTCAACAGGGACGGGCAGCCCGAGAAGGCCCGCGAGGTCTACGAGGAACTGCGCCACCTGATGCCCGCCGAGTACGACACGGGCGGCTCGATCGGGAAGCGCTACCGCCGCCAGGACGAGATCGGGACGCCCTGGGGCGTGACTGTCGACCATCAGACCATGGAGGACGACACGGTCACCCTGCGCGACCGCGACTCACTCGACCAGTCGCGGCTCGCGATCGCGGAGCTCGCCGAGGAGCTCACCCGGCTCCTGGCCGAGCCGTGGAGCTCGCCGAAGCTCGGCGCCCCGGCTCAGTCGTAGCGGGAGGCGCGCTGATCGCGCTCGGGCCCGTCCCAGCGCTGCCCCAGGCTGATCCGCTCCTGCCCCACCCAGGCGAAGTCCATCGCCGCCTGGACGACCTCCTCCCTGGGGACGTCGCGGTGGAGATCCCACCAGTCCGCCAGCGACTGCATGGCGCCCACCATCTGCTGGGCGATCATCTCGACGAACTCGGGGAGCCTCGGGAAGTCCAGGCCGCGGCGCTCAGCCTCCTCGCTCATCAGCTGGACGATTGCGGCGGCGACCTCGTCTCGGAGGCGGTTGAGCCGCACCGCGACGTCCGGATCCCCGGCGTTGCGGAACATGATCCGCCAGGCCCCGCGTCGCGACTCGACGAAGCCGAAGAACGCCTCGAGGCCGGCTCTCATCCTCGCCTCGCCGGGCTCCGCACCCGCGACCGCACCGCTGATCCGCTCGACCAGCTCGCGGACGTGCATCTCGAGCATCGCGACGTAGAGCTCGCGCTTGGAGGAGAAGTGCTCGTAGAGCAGCGCCTTGGAGACGCCGGCGCGCTCGGCGACGGCGTCGAGGGAGGTCTCGTGGTAGCCGCTGTCGGCGAAGGCGGCGCGGGCGGCGTCGAGGATCGCCTCGCGGCGATCAGCAGCGGTCATCCGCGCCCGCGTCGCGCCCGGTCCCGCCCGGTTTGTCTTCGTGATCGACGTCACCGTACTAACTGACTGGTCAGTCAGCAGTTACTATACGGGACGGCACCGGGAAGCGAGTCCACCAGGAGGCATTCGATGTCGATCACGCGACAGAGCATCGTGGGACAGATCACCTACGACGATCTCTACCGCCGCTGGGAGGAGGGCAACTGGCGCGCCACCGAGCTCGACTTCTCCGAGGACCGCGCGGGCTGGGACACGCTCAACGAGATTCAGCGGCGCTCCTCCCTCTGGATCTACTCGATGTTCTTCTACGGCGAGGACGCGGTGGCCGACGGCCTCGCCCCCTACATCGAGGCGGCACCGAAGGAGGAGCAGAAGTACTTCCTGGCGACGCAGCAGGTCGACGAGGCCCGCCACGCCGTCTTCTTCCACCGCTTCTTCAAGGAGGTGATCGGCGTCGAAGGGGGCATCGCCAGCGGCCTGGAGTTCACCGAGTCGCAGCTCGGCTGGGGGTATCGCAACGTCTTCGGCCGGCTCGAGCGGATGGTCGAGGAGCTCCACCACGACCGCTCCCTCCCCAGGTTCGCCCAGGCGATCGCGCTGTACCACATGATCATCGAGGCCACGATGGCCCAGCCGGGCCAGCACTTCATCGAGGACTTCTTCGCCAAGGCGGGGACGATGCCGGGCTTCAGCGCCGGCATGAAGAAGGTCTCCCGCGACGAGCAGCGCCACATCGGCTTCGGGGTCAAGGTGCTCTCGGAGCTCTTCGAGCAGTCCGAGGAGTGCAAGGCCGCGGTCTCCGAGCTCCTGCGAGAGGTGCTTCCCTGGGTGACCGGCGTCTTCGTGCCCCCCGGCTGGGACGAGCGCTACACGACCGAATACGGCTTCACCCTCGAGCAGATCTACGCCTTCGGCATGAGGTCCGTCGAGGCGAAGTGGAAGGCGACCGGCTACCCGCTGCACGAGATGCCGCCCGGGATCTACCCCTTTGACCCCGAGATGCCCCACGAGGAGCGCGCCCGCCGGCAGATCCAGCTGCTGCGCGCCGGTGTCCTGGGCGAACCCAACGGCAAGCCCGAGGTCAACCCGGAGGTCGAGGCGATCCTCTTCGACGTGATCGCTCGCTCCGCCAACACGGATGCGGTCGACCGCCCCGTCACGATCCAGTGGCGCTTCGAGGACGCCGAGCCGTGGCACCTCCGGATCGACAACGGCTCCACCAGGGCCGCGCAGGGGCTGGCGGACAAGCCCGACCTGACCCTGAAGACCACCTGGGCCGACTGGGTGGACGTCTCGGTCCGCGGGCACGACGCGCGCCGGGCGATGCTGCGGCGCAAGCTCAAGCCGCGCGGCTCGCTGCGCCAGCTGGCGCGGATGCCGAAGATCTTCCCGCCGCGCCCCGCTCCGATCGAGTGACGGCCAGGCGGATCTGACGGCGAAGCCGTCTACTCAGCCAGGATCCTGCGCTTCTGCGCCTCGAACTCGGCCTCGGTGATCTGCCCGCTGCCGCGCTGCTTCGCCAGGTGGGCGACCTGATCGAGCGGGTCCTGCCGGGGCACTGAGATCCCGCCCCCGAACCCGCCCGCGTTCGGCACCCGCATCACCCGTCCGAGAATCGAGAAGATCTTCTCCTGAAGGCCGGGCACGCTCGAGGCGTCGATCGTCTGCCCCTGCTTGTCCGGGTCGATCCCGTGCTCGCGCAGCGCCCCGACGATCTGCTCGCGGGCGTCCGTCCCCCGCAGGTCGATCGTCTGGTTCGACCCCTCGACCTGGGCCTTGCTCGGATCGATCCCGAGCTCTGCGAGCGCCCTGTCCGCCGACGAGGGATTGGTCCAACCCGGCTGGCCCATGGAGACGCTCTGCGAGTCGCGGAGCGCGGATCCCTGTACGGCGGCGTCGAACTCGGGCGTCCCGGGCTGCGGGATCGCCTGCTCGTCCTTTCTCCTCAGAAAGCCGAAGAGTCCCATGGCCCGACTGTATCGCCGGTTCCTGCGTCGATTCAGCTCAGGCGCCCGGGTCGTCCTCCGGATCGGAGGAGTCCGAGCCGAGCTCCACCCCGATCAGGTTGGCGGGCCTGCCCGGCAGGTACATCGACGACCCGGTGGCCAGCGCGACCTGCTTGCCCTCCGCGTTGGTCACCTCGGCGGCCGCGATCACGAGGGTCCTACCGCGGTGCAGGATGCGAGCCCTGGCCGTCAGGTCGTTGTCGTCGGGGAACACCGGCCGCAGGTAGTTCACCTTGAAGTCCAGCGCCGCGACCGCCGTGTTGGCCGGCGCGGTGCTGAGGGCGGCAGAGGTCATCGCGCTCTCGGCGAGCATCGCGGTGAAGCCGCCCTGCACGGTTCCCGCCGAGGTCGAGAGCCACTTGCTGCAGGGCAGGACCGCCGTCGTCTTTCCCTCCTCGGCCTCGGCCAGGCGAAGCCCCGTCAAGTAGTGAATCGGCGGCCTGGGCAGCTCCTCGGCGACCAGGGCGCGCAGCACCCCGAGGCCGCTTCTTCGCTCGAACTCCTCCTGCGGCAGCACCTCCCCCTCGAGCTCGCGCCGTAGCGGGTCGTCCGGCGCCGTGCCGGGCGGCTCTCCGTCGAGGATCGGCGCCTCGTCCGGAGGGTCGGGGATCGGATCCATTGGCGGGAAGACCGTGCAACGAGTGGTCCCGTGGGCGATCAGCTCGTCGTCGTAGTCGAAGAGGAAGGCCTCCGAGATCCCAATCGTGCGCCCGCGGTGGATCAGCTGGCCCGAGCCGGTCAC
>DATGDO010000046.1:0-11582 GCA_035310805.1 Solirubrobacterales bacterium | reverse complement strand
CGGATCCTGCTCGCCGCGGACCACCTGATCAAGCACATCTCGTCGAACCCGCTGATCTCCCGGCCGCTCGACGGCTCGGCCGAGCGCACCCAGGCGCTGGTCACCTACCTGGAGTCACTGAAGAAGACGCGGGAGCTCCCGGCCGAGATCGTCCTCTCCGGCCACGGCGAGCCGATCACCGACCATCGCGCTCTGATCGACAAGCGCTTCGCCATGCACCAGCGCCGGGCGGAGAAGCTCTACGGACTGATCGCCGAGCAGTCGCGGACCGGACACGAGCTGGCCCAGGCGCTCTGGGGCGACGTCGCGGTCACCCAGGCGTTCCTGACGCTCTCGGAGGTGATCGGGCACGTCGATCTGTTGGTCAACGCCGGCTACGTTCGCGAGGTCGAGGAGGGCGAGATCCTCCGCTACGAGGCGACCTCGGACCTGAACGCCGATCAGCTCGGCGACCTGATCCCCGGCGGTAACCCGGTCGCGAGCCAGGGTTAGAAGAGGACGTGTCGCCGACGACAGGCCCTGCCCAGAGAGGGCCCGCCCCCGCGGCGCCCGCAGTCCCGCTCGAGCCGGACGCGGACAGGAAGCGGATGCTGATCATCGTCAACCCGTACGCGACCACGGTCTCGGACCGGCTCAAGAACCTGGTCGTCTACGCACTGCAGGCTCGCTACGACGTCGAGGCGGTGGACACCGAGGCCGCCGAGCACGCGATCGAGATCGGTCGCGAGGCACGCAACGGCGGCTACGACATCGTCGTGGCCTTCGGCGGCGACGGCACCCTCAATGAGGTCGCGAACGGCTTGGCAGGCACCGACGTCCCCGTCTCGGTCCTGCCGGGCGGCTCCACCAACGTGGTCTGCCGGACCCTCGGGATCCCCAACGACGTCGTCGATGCAACGGAGCACCTGATCGGGATCGCCGACGACTTCAAACCCAGCAAGATCGACCTGGGCCGCTGCAACGGCCGCCGCTTCGTCTTCGCCTGCGGCGTCGGCCTCGACGCGACGGTCGTCAAGCGCGTGGACGCGCACCCGCGGCTCAAGGCCCGGGCGCGACAGTGGTACTACGCCTGGGCGGCGATCAGCGGGTTCTACCGGCACTACCTGCACAATCCCGTTCGGCTCGAGCTGGAGATCGCGGACTCAAGACACGACGGCGTGACCGCGATCGCGCAGAACTCCGACCCGTTCACCTACTTCTCCAACCTCCCGATCCGGATCTGCGAGGAGGTCGGCCTCGACGACGGCACGCTCTCCATGGCCCTCCTCCATCGGGCCAAGCAGCGAGACATGCTCCCGATCGCTGCGCGTGTCCTCAGTCGGCGCCTACATACCTCCAGGCATCGGCAGATCGAGGCATTCGACGACGTGGACGAGGCGATGGTCCGCTCGATCTCGATGGACGAGGACGGCCAGCCCCGGCCGTTCCCGGTTCAGGTCGACGGCGACTACATCGGGGAGCACACCGAGCTGAGCTTCTCGATCGACCCGGGCGCACTCACGATCGTCGCCTAGCGATGGCCGTCAGCTGTGCTTCGCGCTGAAGTTGACCTCGCTCTTGCCCCCGGAGCAGAGGTCCTGGGCGGAGAAGTGGTAGATCGCGTACCCCTCGACCTCGTTCGAGCTCACGAACTTCCCGTGGATCTCGTCGACCTTGTTGCCGACGAACGTGCGGGTGAACGTGAAGCTGCGGTCCTTGCCGAGCTTCTTGGAGACGGTGCCACCGGCGAGCGTGAAGACCGGGGTCGATAGGCAGTACTCCCTGGCCACCGTGGGCTCGGTGGTCAGCGTGACCTTCCCCTTCTTGACGGTGAACCCGATGGTCCGGTAGCCCGAGGCGATCGTGGTCTGCGTCGTCGCTCCCCTGTAATTGCCGCTCTTGATCGCAACCCCGGCCCCCGCCGAGCCCGGACCCGGAGCGAGCACGATCAGCGCCACGAGCAGCAGGATCGCGGAGGCGACGGACAGAGGTCCGCTGGACCCCCTGCTGCGGACTGTGTTGGCTCGGGTCATCTCCTCTCCTGGCCCCCGCCCTCTGACAGTATCGCGGAGCGATGGCCGCCGGGCACCCTAGTTGCCGCTTCTGCCAGATCGTCGCGGGAGACGCGAACGCCCATCTCGTCTTCGAGGACGAGAGTACGATCGCCTTCCTCGACAACCGCCCGCTGTTTCACGGCCACTCCCTCCTGCTGCCCCGCGATCACCACGAGACGCTGGCCGACCTCCCCGACGACCTGGTCGGGCCGATCTTCGCCAATGCGCGGCTCCTCTCCAGGGCCGTTCCTCGGGCGATGAAGAAGCCCGGGTCCTTCGTGGCGCTCAACAACGTCGTCAGCCAGAGCGTCCCTCACCTCCACGTCCACGTCGTGCCCCGGAAGCCGAAGGATGGGCTGCGCGGGTTCTTCTGGCCGCGGACGAGGTACGACTCAGAGGATCAGATGCGCGCGGTGGCGGAGCTGGTGCGGAAGGCGATCGCGCGGGGCTAGGTCAGCTTCGCCTTGCCCGAGGCGGGCGAGCCGAACGGGATGGTGGCGCTGACGCTCACCGTCGCCTTCGACCGGCCGCGGAGCTTGCTCTTCCCGGCCTTGTTCAGCTTGAGGACCTCGACCTGCGAGCCCGAGGCCAGCGACAGGTTGCTCACCTTGCCGATGGTGGCCTTGCCGAGCTTCGCGACCAGGAAGACGCCGTCCACCTTGGTGTTCGCATCGATCGCGACCAGCAGGCCCTTCTTGCTGACCTTCGAGAGCTTCCTGCTTCGCACGGTGAGGGTGGCCTGCGGGCGCGCCTGCGGGGTGCCGTTGGAGGTGACGTGCAGCGTCGCCTGCATCGTGGTCGGGTGCACCGAGCAGAAGAACCTATAGTCGCCGGCGCTCAGGTACTGGGTGCCGCCGACGCCGCTGGTGCCGCCGGAGATCGTCGGCGTCCGGAAGAGGGCCTGCCCATCCGGTCCCTTCTGGTTGGCCGTGACGTTGTGGGTGCTGCCGGTGACCTGGAACTGGACGACCTCGCCCTGGTCGGTCGTGTAGGTCGGGGCGGAGTAGGTGTTGTCGCCCTGCCCGACGATGGTCTGCGAGGCGGCGAGCGCGAGTCCGCCGGTGAACAGCGCAGCGGCGATCGCCAGGCCCGCAACCAGACCCAGCCGCCTGACCCTGTCGGTGGCCTTCAGCACTCCACTGGCTTATACGCGAGATCGGGCGTGCGGGATTGCCCGGTCTCAGCCGGTTGGCGTCACCCGGTAGGCGTCGAAGACCGAGTCGACGTTCCGCAGGCGCGAGATGCACTGCTTGAGCTGCTCGGTGTCCCCCACCTCGACGACGAAGCGGTTCTTGACCATCGGGTGCTTGGTCGCGCAGCGGGCCTCGAGGATGTTGAGGCCGGCCTCCGCGAAGGTCCGAGAGAGATCCTCGAGCAGCCGGGTGCGATCCCAGGCATCGACCTGGAGCTCGACCCGGTAGGAGGACTCGTTGTCGCCGTCCCAGTTGACTTCGGTGAAGCGCTCCGGCGCCTTCTTCAGCGCGGCCACGTTGCGGCAGTCCTTCCGGTGGACGGTGATCCCGCGGCCGAGCGAGACGTAGCCGACGATCTCGTCCCCGGGAACCGGGCGGCAGCACTTGGCGAGCCTGACCGCGACGTCGTCGATGCCCTTGACGCGGATCCCGAAGCTGGTCGCCTCGCGCGTCCTCCGCCTGGCGTCGTCGCTGCCCTTGATCAGGCCCTCGGCCGGCTCCTCCTCGACGGCCTCGCCGCGCTTGAGGCGCTGCATCACCTTGTTGGCGACGACCTTGGTGGAGATCTTGGACTGCCCGAGGGCGATGTAGAAGTCGTCCGCCTTGCGGAACCCCATCTCGCGGATCACGTCGACCAGCAGGGGCGAGCCGGCGAGCTTCGGATAGGGGAGGCCGCGCTTCCTGAAGGCCTGAGCGAGCTGCTCGCGGCCCTCGTGCTCCGCGTCCTCGCGGCCCTCGCGCTGGAACCAGGCGCGGATCTTGTTACGGGCGCGGCTGGTCCGGACCAGCTTGAGCCAGTCGCGGGATGGCCCGCGCCCCTGCTTGGCGGTCAGCACCTCGACGATGTCGCCGCTGCGCAGCTGGTAGTGGAGCGGCACGAGCTTGCCGTTCACCTTCGCCCCGACGCAGCGGTGGCCGACGTCGGTGTGGATCGAGTAGGCGAAGTCGAGCGGGGTCGAGTCGGCGGCCAGGTTCTTGACCTCGCCCTTCGGCGTGAAGACGAAGACCTCGTCCTCGAAGAGGTCGACCTTGAGTGCCTCGAGGAAGGCCTTCGGCCCCTGATCGCGCTCGTTCTCGATCAGCTGGCGCAGCCAGGTCATCTTCTCCTTGCCCGGATCGCCGGAGGAGGTTCCCTCCTTGTAGATCACGTGGGCAGCGATCCCGTACTCGGCGAGCTCGTGCATCTCGGGGGTGCGGATCTGGATCTCGAGCGGCCGCCCCTCCGGGCCGATCACGGTCGTGTGGAGCGCCTGGTAGGCGTTCGCCTTCGGCATCGCGACGAAGTCCTTGAAGCGGCCCGGCAGCGGCTTCCAGAGCGAGTGCACGATCCCGATCGCGCCGTAGCAGTCCTTCACCGAGCCGACCAGAACGCGCATCGCGGTCAGGTCGAAGATCTCGTTGAACTCCCTGCCCTTGCGGGTCATCTTGGTGTAGATCGAATAGAAGTGCTTGGCACGGCCTGAGATCTCGGCCTCGATGCCGACCTTCGCCAGCTCCTTGGCCAGGAACTCGCCCGCCTCCTCCACGTAGCGCTCGCGCTCCGCGCGCTGCTGGGCGACGAGCTCCTTGATCTCCTCGTACTTGCGCGGATGCAGCGTGGCGAAGGCGAGGTCCTCGAGTTCCCACTTGATCGCGTGGATCCCGAGGCGGTGCGCCAGTGGGGCGAAGATCTCGAGGGTCTCGCGCGCCTTCTCCTGCTGCTTCTGCTTCGGCAGGGCGCCGATCGTGCGCATGTTGTGGAGGCGGTCGGCCAGCTTGATCAGGATCACCCTGACGTCGGTGGCCATCGCCACCATCATCTTCCGGTAGTTCTCGGCCTGCCGCTCGTCCCGGCTCTTGAACGTGATCTCCGTCAGCTTGGTGACGCCGTCGACGAGCTGCGCGATCTCGTCGCCGAAGCCGTCGCGAACCCGGTCGAGGCTCGCGCTGGTGTCCTCGACCGTGTCATGGAGGAGCGCGGCGCATAGCGTCGCCGTATCGAGCCGCAGCCCGGCGCAGATCCGCGCGACCCCGAGCGGGTGGGTGATGAAGTCCTCCCCGGACTTGCGCTCCTGGCCGGCGTGGCTCTCGCAGGCGAACGCGAAGGCGCGCTCGATCTCCTGGTGGTCGATCGGCTCGGCCGCATCGGCCTTGTGCTCCTCGATCACCGCGAACAGATCGCCGAGCAGCGCGCGCTGGCCGGCGGTCAGCTCGCGGGTGATCGAGTCGGCGCGCGGCGTGCGGGGACGGCCGGCGGGCTCGCCGACGCGGGTGTGCCCGCGGCGATCCTCGTCGCGGACAGCCTGGCCGTCGTTGGCCTCGGCAATCTCTGTGCCGGCTATACCTGTGCTCTGCTTCGCAGGAATCGGATGGCCTCCCGGTGTCTGGCGAGGCAGGCCCCGTAGGCCCGCGAACGCCCCAGATCGGTCCTCTCCGAGGATAAGACCCGCAGGGCGGCGGGGGCGCGATCGGACAGCCATTCGCAAAGCCCCAGCTCCGAGAGAACACGCACGAACCGGGCGGCCGTCTCGGGCGTCCGCGGGAATTCGGAGGGCCCTTCGAGCAGCGAGCGCAAGCGCGTTCCGAAAGCCTCACCCCCGCTCTCGCCCAGACCCCGCCAGATCTCGGCGATCGATGAGCGCAGCTCCCACTCCCTGCCGAGCAGCCTCTCGGTCAGCTCGAGCTCCGCCGGGCCCCAGGCGAGGTGGATGTATCCGCGGTTCTCGCTCGCCCATGCGAGGCCCTCGAGGGCCTCGCTCGGCGGGGGATCGATCACGACCACGTGGCGGAAACGGCGGGGGGCCTCGGGCCGAAGCGCAACGGCCGTCCAGTCCAGCAGAACCAGGCCGGCACCGGGCTCCTCGTCGGTGGACGAGCGGATGGCCGCGTCCAGCGACTCGGTCCCACACCGGCAGCAGGCGATCCGGGGCAGCGCAGCGCCGAACCGCCGCGGGTCCGCCGCAGCGGAGGCGAGCCGGGCGCGCCGGGCGGCGTCCGCGCAGATCGCCATTACGGATTGACCGCTCGAGATCAGCTCCGCCAACGAGGCCACCGCGGCGCCACCGCGGCGGTCGATCTGCTCGCGGCTCGGCCCGTCCGCTGCCCGGACGTCGAGCAGGGCACCCGGCCGTCCCTCGATCACCCTCGTGAGCTCCCGCTCGAGTCGCTCCCACCACTCGCCGTCCGGGCCCGGACAGCCGTCGCCGCACGGACGGCGCCCTGCGGCGGGCTGCTCCGCTCGCTCCAGCGGATAGAGCTCCCGCACCACCACGCGCGGCTGCTCGGCGCCGTTCCAGCGATCGACTTCGAGCTCCACCGAGAGGTCGAGAGCCTGGTCCTCGCGCCGGGAGATCTCGCCGTTGATCCCGAACGCCACGCCGACCGCGCGGCCAGCGCCGCTCTCGAGCTGGAAGCGGGAGTGCTTGCCCTGCTCGCCGAGCGGTCGCACCTCGCGCAGCCGCCCGGAGGGGACCAGCAGGCGCGGCCCGGGGTTGCCCATCCCAAATGGACCCAGGGTCTCGAGCTGTCGGGCCAGGTCCATCCCGATCCCCTCCCTGCCGACGCCGACGAGCGCATCGAGGCGCTCCATCCGGACCAGGTCCGCCGGCTCGATCTCCGAGGCGGCGTGCTCGAGGAAGGCGTCACGGAAGGGCTCCAGGCGGTCGGCCTCCAGCTCCAGACCCGCCGCCGCCCGATGCCCCCCGAAGCGGACGAGGTGCTCCGAGGTGGCCCCGAGTGCGGCCACCAGGTCGAATCCGGGGATGCTCCGCGCGGAGCCCTTGGCCCGGTCGGCGTCCAGCGAGAGCAGGATCGTGGGACGGAAGTGGCGCTCCACCATCCTGGAGGCGGCGATCCCGACCACGCCGGGATGCCACCCCTCGCCCGCCAGGACCAGCGCCGGGGCATCGGCCTGCGAGGCGGGCATGGCGGAGCGGGCTCGCTCGGCCGCCTCCACCACCTTCTGCTCCGCCCAGCGACGCTCGGCGTTGGCTCGATCGAGTTCCTCCGCGATCGCGGCCGCGCGCTCGGGATCCTCGGTCAGCATGAGCTCGACGCCCGCGTCCGCCCGGTAAAGGCGCCCGGCGGCGTTGATCCGCGGCGCGAGCCGGAAGCCGAGCGCCGCCTCGTCGACGGTCTGGGGATCGACGGAGGAGGCCGCCATCAGCGCGCGCAGACCGATCCGGGGGCTGTCCCGGAGGGCGCGCAGGCCTTCTCGGACCAGGCGGCGGTTCTCCCCGACCAGGGGAACCATGTCGGCGACGGTGGCGAGGGCGACGAGGTCGAGATCCCGGTCACAGGGGTGGCGCCTGCCCGCCACCGTCTCCACCGCACCCCTCCCGGCCGCCTCGCAGAGGGCGATCGCGAGCTTGTGCGCGACCCCAGCCGCGCAGAGGCCCTCGAACGGATAGTCGGAGACGACCGGATGGATGACCGGGCAGTCCGGGAGACGCTCGCCGGGCAGATGGTGATCGGTGACCACGACCTGGATCCCGGCGGCCCGCGCGGCCGCCACCTCCTCAACCGACCCGATCCCGCAGTCCACGGTGATGACGAGTTCCGTCCGGCGACGACGCAGCTGCTCGACGCTCGACTTGGTCAGCCCGTAGCCGTCGGAGAGCCGGTCCGGAATCAGCCAGTCGCATTCGGCGCCGAGCGAGCGCAGCGTGGAGACGAGGATCGCCGTGGAGCTGACGCCGTCCACGTCGTAGTCGCCGTGTACCGTGATCCTGCCTGGGCGCCGGGCGACCGAGAGGATCAGCTCGCAGACCTCCTCCATGCCCCGGAACTCCGTCGGCTGGTGAGAATCGCGCGCCTCGAGGAACCTCCTGGCCGCATCGACCGTGCGGTAGCCGCGGCGCACCAGCGTCACCGCGACCGGCTCGGCCAGCTCCAGCTCCGCCGCGAGCCGCCTGACCTCCCCATAGTCGTATGGGTCCATCGTGAAGCGGGTTGCTCCTCGGCTTCCCCTGCGGAGCACCCTCGCATCAACTCGGGCGGATCCGGTCGAGGCCATCCCGCCAAACTAGGTTCGGCTCCCGACGGAACCGCCCCGGCTATTACCGAGCGCTCTGGCGGCAGCGAACGGAGCTGCTGTCCAGCGTGGTGCCCTCCCGGGCGATGAAGCTCGCGGTCGCCGCCCCTGGCCGCAGCCCGAGGCGGAGCGCCCCGTGGTGGGTGTCGTCGAAGAACGCCAGGCGGGGATCGCCGCTGTTCACCGGATAGAGGTCCCGGCCCCCGGCGCCCTCGACGAACTGCGTGATCCCGTTGACTCGGCGCAGCCGCTGCATGTCGTGGTCGTGTCCCGCCAGCGCGATGGTCGCGTGCCCGCGCAGCTCGCCGAACACGGACTGCAACGCCGTGAGGTCGCCGTGCAAGCCCGCGCTGAAGAACGGGTGGTGCATGAAGACGATCCGGCAGTTTCCGTAGCGCGGCGTGCTGCGGATCTCGTTGCGGAGCCAGCCGAGCTGCTCCGGGGAGGTGGGCAGATTCGAGTTGAGGCTGATCAGCTGCCAGCCCGACACCGCGAACGCGTACCAGAGCGGCGGGGGCGCCCCACGGACGGAGCTCCAGTAGGGGACGTAGCCCGTGGCGACGTTCGGCCACTCGTGGTTGCCGATGGTGGGGGCGGTGATCGAATCGAAGCGGCCGTAGGCCGGCCGGTAGTTCGAGTGGAACTCGGCCGAGGTCCCGGTCTCGTAGACGTCACCCAGGTAGAGCAGCCGGTCGGCTCGCCTGGACGCGACCATCGTGGCAACGGCACGGGAGGCGCTCCCGCCGTCCGCGCCGTCGCCGATCGCCCAGACGACCGAGTGCCGCTCCGGACGGGACGGCATCCAGCTGCCGCCCCCGACGCGCGCGCCCAGATGGCTCGAGTGGCGCATGGCCCCGGCGGCACCACCCTCGCCGCTCGAGCGGTCGTCATGGGCGACGGTCGCCGCGAAGGCGAGTCCCACGGCGACGGCCAGGATCGCGACTCGCACTCCCATCGGGATGCGAGCGATCGCATCCAGCATGCCGGGACCTCCTAGAGGTGCTCGGCCTCGACGCCCGCGCGCACGCCGATCGCGTACACCACGGCCAAGCCGACCAGGCACCCCGGCACCGCGAAGAAAGCGGTTGACAGGTCCGTCTCCCCGATGCCCTTGCCGAGGGCGATCTGAGCGATCGCTCCGCTGACCATCGCACCGGCGGCGGCGCCCAGGAAAGCCCCCACGATCCCGCCACGGAACCGATCCGGGACGAAGACGGTGAAGTGCCAGAGCGCGACCCCCATCGTGAACCAGACCAAAGCCGCCATCTACCTGTTCCTGCCGTGCTTCCGGCGGCGCCTCTGGCGGCGGCCGCCGGATTGCTGCTCGCGCATGCGCCGCAGCGCGGCGGCGCTCGCCTCGCTGAGCTCCGGATGCGCCACCTCGGCCTGCCCGTCTCCGCCGTTGCCCGCCTGTCCGTCGCCGCCGCCGCCCGTGGGCTCGCCGTCGCCCGGCGCGCCGACCGGTGTCGGCGGCTCGGGCTGGGCCGGGGGCGCCGCAGGCGGGGGCACGGGGCCGGGCGGCTCCGGGAACACGCCCGGCACCTGCGAGCGGCTCGGGACCGGTGCGGCCGGAACAGGGGTCTCGGCCTGGACCGGCTCCTCGGGACCGCCTTCCACGCGCGCCACCACGTTCTCCTCCGGGAAGGCGGGCACCACGCCCATCTGCTCCTCGATTCGCTCACGGCGGCGACGGTAGGCCGGCTCACGCTCCTTC
Source organism: Solirubrobacterales bacterium (assembly GCA_035310805.1). GTDB lineage: Bacteria > Actinomycetota > Thermoleophilia > Solirubrobacterales > 70-9 > DASUPK01. The sequence continues at coordinate 1,631 of DATGDO010000046.1, read as the reverse complement.
CAGTGGGTGAGGACGGGCGAGGCAATGAAGATCGAGGAATAGGTACCCGAGGCGAGCCCGACCATCATCGCGAAGGCGAAGTCCTTCAGGGTCGCGCCGCCGAAGATGAACAGGACCGTGACCAGGAAGACGCTCGACATACCAGTGATCAGCGATCGGGTGAGCACCTCGCTCATCGAGCGGTTGACGATCTGGGAGAAGGTGGCGCGCGGCAGTCGCGGGACGTTCTCGCGCACCCGATCGAAGACGATGACCGTGTCGTAGAGCGAGTAACCGAGGATGGTCAGGAATGCGGCGACGGTGCCGCTGGTCACCTCCCTGCCCGTCAGTGAATAGACGCCCCCCGTGATCAGGATGTCGTGGAGCACGGCGATGATCACTGGCACGGCGTACTTCGGCTCGAAACGGAACGCGACGTAGGCGCAGATCACAAGCAGCGAGAAGATGATCGCCTCGACGGCGCTCTTCGCCACCTGCTGGCCGAAGGTGGGCCCGACGGTGGTCGAGTTGAAGCCGTTCTGAACGATCCCGTACTTGGACTGGAGGTCCGGCTGGACCTTCTGGATCTCCTCCGGGCTCGCCTTGGAGTCGATCTCGAAGACGTTCGTGCCCAGCTCCTTGTTGGTCGCCTTGGTGATCTGGGCGTCGTTGATCCCGGCCGATTCCACCGTCGAGCGGACCTCGCTCACGGTCGCCGCCTTCTGCAGTCCGACGGTGATCCGGCTGCCGCCCTCGAAGTCGATGCCGAGGTTGAGCTGCTTGGTCGCGAACGAGATCGCGCCGATCAGCAGGATGCAGCCGGACAGCGTGAAGAAGTACTTGCTGGCGCGGCTGAAGTCGAAATGCCACTTGACGCGCTGCTCCCTGGCGCCGAGGACGGTCGGCGAACGCAGAAACTTGGCCCGGCCGAAGAGCCCGAGGAACGCCTGCGTGAAGACCACCGCGGTGAACAGCGAGGCGATCGTCCCCACGCCCAAGGTGAAGGCGAAGCCCTTCACGTTCGAGGTCGCCAGCGCGAAGAGGATGAACGCCGTGATCAGCGTGATCACGTTCGCGTCGACGATCGTGGCGATGCCGCGCCGATAGCCGGCGGAGATCGCGCTCAACATCGATTTTCCACCCCTCGCCTCTTCCTTGATCCGCTCGAAGATGACGATGTTGGCGTCGGCCGCCACCCCGATTGTGAGGATCAAACCCGCGATCCCTGGCAGCGTCAGCGTGATCGGGATCAGCTTGATCAGCGCGAAGAAGAGCAGGCCGTAGATCGCCAGACCGATGACGGCGACGAAGCCCAGGAAGCGGTAGTAGAAGAGCAGGAAGAGGCAGACGAGGATCAGCCCGACGATGCCGGCCTTGAGGCCCTGGTCGAGCGCCTGCTGGCCCAGCGTCGCCGAGACCGTCGAGCTCGAGATCTGCGTCAGGTCGACGGGCAGGGCGCCGATCTGCAGGATCTGGGCGAGGTCCTGGGACTCCTGCTGGGTCAGGCCGTTGATCTCGGCGCCGGTCCGGCCGTCGATCCCGTTCGGGTTGTCGACGAAGTTGACGATCGGGCGCGACTTGATCTGCTGGTCGAGGACGACCGCGAAGTGACCCGAATACTGGTCGGCCAGCTGTGAGTTGCCGGCCACGCC
>DATGDO010000045.1:0-3555 GCA_035310805.1 Solirubrobacterales bacterium | reverse complement strand
CGTCCACCGGTGCATCTGGCGCCACAGCTTGGGGCCGATCCAGCGGCGGGCGTAGAAGGTCAGGCCGAGGATCGCGGCGAGCCAGCCGCCGACGACGCCCAGGCCGGTCCAGAGCGGGCGGTGGGACATCACGAACGGGATCGCGATCCCCGAGAGTCCCGGCCGCAGGTAGGTGTCGCCGAGCAGCGCGATTCCGTGCGCCGCGATCAGGAGCAGGGCGGTCAGCGCGGTCGCCTCGTGCGCCTGCTTCAGCCGCGCCATGGCGCCCGGCCCCTTCGCGGAGCGCATCGCCATCCCGAGACCCATGCCAACCGAGACCGACACGAGCACCAGCGCGGTCACGCCGAAGGCGCGGCTGGCGATCCAGAAGATGTGCTGGCCCGGATCGGTGTAGGAGTTCACGCCGCCACCGCCTCGGCCTGGACACCGGTTGGCGCGGCCAGGGAGCCGACGCGCTCGACGCTGCCGTCGTCCAGGACGATCATCCCGCCGTGTGCGCTGAGGATCTCACGGGCGGGCGCGGGGCCCGCCAGGAACGCCATCTTCGCCAGCGTCTCCGCCTCCAGGGCGGTGACGCCCAGGGAGGTGGCCTGGATCACTCCCGTCCATGCCGGCCTGCCGGTTGCCGGATCGAGCAGATGATGCGCGAAGCCCTCATCGGCGGCCCAGAGGCGAGTCTTGATCCCGCTGGTCGCCACCGCGCCACGGTCGAGCATGAACACGTCTGCCGGCTCGTCCTCGACCGGGTGGTCGATGCGGACCTCACGCGCGACAGGCCGCTCGCCACCCAGCCGCAGATCGCCGCCGGCGTCGACGACGAAGGTGGCGTAGCCGCCGAGCCGATCGGAGGCCAGGTCCGCGGCGAGTCCCTTGCCGCTGCCGCCCGTGTCGATCCGGACCCCGGCGGGCCGGGTGACGGCGCCGGCGACGGGGTCCACCGAGATCTCGCGCCAGGCGGAGTCCGCGCGGGGGCTGGCCGGGCTGCGGTCGGGCGCAGCCGCGAGTGCGTCGGGGATCGCGGCGGAGGGGAGGTCGGCTCGGGAGGTCGCGTAGCCCGCGTCCTCCAGGTCGCCGACGAGGGTCGGATCGACGAGCCCATCCGAGCGGCGGGCCGCCCAGAGGGCGGCCTCGACGGCGACGGCGAGCGTCGGGCTCACGGAGCACCTCTCCCCGGGCTCGGAGTTGAGGGCGCAGAGCTCGCTGCCCCGGTCGAAGCGGGTCAGCTTGCGGTGCAGGAGCCTCAGGAAGAACTCGATCTGGATTCCCATCGCCTCGGGCGAGGGAAGCCCGGCACGGGCCGGGGGGCCGATCAGCAGGCGCACGTGGGAGCCGAAGAGCTTGAAGCGGCGGTCGTATTCGACGAACGGCGCCGTGTCCGGGTCCGAGATCACGCACGGATAGTCGGTCCGGGCGATGAATAGGCGGTAAGGCCCCGATGAGAAATCGCTTAGAAGATCCGGGCGCCTTCCTGGGGCCCGCCTAGCATTGCCGCAATGCGCATCCTGGTGGTGGAAGACGAGCGGCCGATCGCCGAGTTCGTGCAGCGCGGGCTCGAGGCCGAGGGCTACTCAGTCTCCTGCGCCTACGACGGCGAGGAGGGCCTCGCGCTGGCGAGGACCGGTGACTATGCCCTGGTGGTCCTCGACGTCCTCCTCCCCAAGCTCAGCGGCCTCGAGGTCATCAAGGGCATCCGGGAAGACGACGAGGCGCTGCCGGTGATCATGCTGACCGCGCTGGCTGAGACCGACGACGTGGTCAAGGGCCTGGACCTCGGCGCCAGCGACTACCTGACCAAGCCGTTCGCCTTCGCCGAGCTGCTCGCCAGGATCCGGGCGCACCTGCGCCAGCCGGGCCAGGTGAGCGCCACCTCCCTGGAGGTCGGGCGGATCAACCTCGACTTCCGCACCCGGGAGGTGCAGCGCGCCGGGCGGGGGGTGAAGCTGACAGCCAGGGAGTTCGAGTTGCTCGCCTATCTGATGCGGCATCCCGACCAGGTGCTCTCGAGAGCGCAGATCCTGAACGCGGTCTGGGGCTACGACTACGACCCGGGAACCAATGTGCTCGACGTCTACATCGGCTACCTCCGCCGGAAGCTCGCCGAAGCCGACGGCGACGCGCCCATCCAGACCGTTCGCTCAGCCGGGTACCGGCTGGTCAGCGCCGATGCGTAGGTGGGTCCCCAGCGGCATCCGGCTGCGGCTGGTGCTGGCGATCTCCGCGGTGAGCATGGCCGCCGTGGCCGCGAGCTTCTTCGCCCTGCATGAGACAACCGCGGCGAACCTGCGCAGCCGCATCGATCGAGAGCTGAACGAGCAGTACGCGGAGTTCCAGCAGCGGGTGCTGCGCACCGGGCAGGTCCACGACCCCGCCAGCCTGGGGGCGACGAGCGCGCGCTTCGTCGCAGGGCAGCGCTACCACCCCGAGGCGCGCATCTACCTGATCACCCCGGCGGGGCTTCCTCCGGTCACCAACCAGGCGAGGATCGTCAACGAGGAGCTCACGGAGATCCGGTCGGGCCGGGCCGAGTCCGGGGAGGCAGGACGCGGCGGCATCGTCTCCGCGGGCGATGGCCTGACCACGATCTCCACCGACGAGACGGGCAAGCTGCGGGTCCTCAGCGAGCCGATCGTCGCCGGCGGAACAAGGGTCGGGACGTTCCGCGTCGCGGACCCGCTCACCTCCGTGGACCAGGCCCTGGCCTCGCTGCGAAACAGGTTCATCGCGGTCGGCCTGGGCGCCCTGCTGCTCTCCGTGGCGATCGCGATCTGGCTGGCGAACCTGATCACGCGGCCGCTGCGCCGGATGGCCGTCGTCGCCTCAGAGGTCGATTCCGGGGATCTCTCCCACCGGATCGACTACAGCGGGGAGGACGAGGTCGGTGTCCTCGCGGAGTCCTTCAACCACATGATGGATCGCCTCGAGGAGGGCTTCCGACGGCAGCGCGAGTTCGTCTCCGACGCCTCCCACGAGCTGCGCAGCCCCCTCACGGTCCTGCGCGGCCGGATCGAGCAGCTCGCGGACCGCGCGGATGATCGCGAGGCGGTCACGGCCGAGGCCGACGAGCTGATGCGCGAGGTGCGCCGCATGGAGCGGCTGATCGACGACATGCTCACCCTCGCCAAGGCGGAGCGCGGCGGCCTGGTTCAGCGCCGGCGCGTGCCGATCGACGACTTCGTCGAGGACCTGCGCCGCGACCTGCCCCTGCTCGGGCCCCGCCACTACAGCGTCGAGGCGAGCGTCCACGGCGACCTGCAGGCCGACCCGGACCGGCTGGCGCAGGTGCTGCGCAACCTCGTCACCAATGCCGTCCGGCACACCTCGCCCGACGGGCACATCGAGATCTCGATCAGCTCGGGAAACGGCGCGGCGGTATTCGCGGTCAGCGACGACGGCACCGGCATCGAGCCCGACCAGCTCGGCCGCGTCTTCGACCGCTTCCACCGCACGGACGAGGGACGGAGCCGCGCCGAGGGAGGCAGCGGCCTGGGCCTGGCGATCGCGCGGGCGATCGTCGAGGCGCACGGCGGCTCGATCGCCGCTGAATCACCGCCGGGA